>SVCW01000053.1 GCA_015058155.1 Clostridiales bacterium
GAAAGGATCTCCGAGAGGACATCACTCGTGCTGAGTTTGCGGCCGTGGCTGTAAAGGTTTATGAATCGCTCTCAGGTGAAAAGGCAGTGCCGATTGCAGAAAATCCTTTCACTGACTGCAATGACCCGGAAGTTCTCAAGGCTTACAATATCGGTGCAGTAAACGGCACATCGGCGACAACTTACACGCCTGATGCGCTCCTTAACAGAGAACAGGCGGCGACTATGCTCACTCGTGTTTACAAGGCTGTGACGCTCGATGGCTGGACACTCGCTACTGACGGAGATTATACGCTCAGCTATACAAAGCCTGCTACGTTTGCAGACGACAAGCAGATTTCGGGCTACGCAAAGGACAGCGTATACTTCATGGCATCTAACGGCATCATCAACGGCGTAGGAAACAACAACTTCGCACCGAGAAACACTACAAGTGCACAGGAAGCAACAGGTTACGCAAACGCAACACGCGAAGCCGCTCTCCTCATCGCAGTAAGAATGGTTGAAAACCTTTAAATACACCAAGTATTATTCAATCAAAAACGAATATCGGGCGGCTGATTTCTCAGCCGCCCGCTCCTTACTTACAAAGCAAAAAGCAGTTTTCTGCTTTTCCTATATACAATAATATTTTCACCTATAATTGATCGATTTCCTCTTCAGGAAGGCCGGTAGTTTTGGATATAATGCTGACTTCAACGCCCGCTTCTTTTAATGCCTTTGCCACTTCCGTCTTACCTTCCTGTTTGCACATATCTCCGTATTCTTCCATCGTGATCTCTCTTGATAAAAGCGACAAATCGTCCACCCCCCTGCTTCTGCAAATACTCTACGAGTATCCCTTCTCTCAGGCATTCCTCTACTGCAAGCCTCATAGCTTCCTCCGGACTGCTCGCCTTTACTACAAGTTCCACACTATTTTCAGGAGCCTCTCTTATTAATGTGCTATGCCTGCACGAACTCTTATATATGCTAAAAAATATACTTAATCGCAGAAAAAATGAAAAAACTGAAAAAATTTTTTATTTTCCCACCCTTTTGGGCATTTCGGGTGGGGACAAGCATCCCCCATTTTGATAAAATTTAGAAAAATCAGACAAAAGTTTGTAAAACGCAGAAGCAATTAGTTATTAAAGTCGGAGGCTTGCGCTTCTGGCGGAAAGGAGAAATAACATGAAGAGGAAATTAACAGTTATATTGCTGGCACTCGTAATGGTGCTTACGATGACGCCTATGACGGCATTGGCTGCGGGACCTTCTGCTACGGCACAGGGCGTCACGGTCACGATTGACAAATCCAATTATCAGCACGGCGAAAAAATCTATTATGGCTGGAGCGGCGTTGATGGCAGGTATGAAGAAGTATCAGGAGTTCTCTGGGGAACACTTGTGATGTGCACTGCGGGTTCCGAACACGATGATTACATTGACAACACCTACACAGATTATGAATCTGCCGAAATTAATTATGACAGTCCTCACTATTTTACAGCGCCTGCCACCGATGGCAATTATGAAATTCGCTTCTATTGGAGTGCTTATTGCTATGAGGAGTACTTTGTTCTCAGCATTCCCTTTACTGTTGGCAATGTAAAGACAGGCAGTATCTCTGTTGCGCAGACTGCGCACACGGCAAATACCTACATTGCGGTAGACTATAGCGGCATCACGGCGGAGATGGAAAGCGCACAGGCTTTTGTCGGCGTTTTTAAGCCGGGCGCAGGGCACAGTGTCCATGAAGCGGCAGACAGTGACTACAAGCATGTAAAAGCCGGTTCTGGACAGATCAGCCTCCATGTCCCCAATATCAATGGGCAGTTTGAATTGAGGCTTTACAACGCGTATTCATTTTCTGGTTTGACTGCGGATAATCTCGTAATGAGCATTCCGATTACGCTATCCGGTGCAACAGCATCTTCATGGGCAGTAGAGGAACTCGAAAAGGCTGAGGATATGGGACTCATCCCTGACTGTCTCGCAGGAAAGGATCTCCGAGAGGACATCACTCGTGCTGAGTTTGCGGCCGTGGCTGTAAAGGTTTATGAATCGCTCTCAGGTGAAAAGGCAGTGCCGATTGCAGAAAATCCTTTCACTGACTGCAATGACCCAGAAGTTCTCAAGGCTTACAACATCGGTGCAGTAAACGGCACATCGGCGACAACTTACACGCCTGATGCGCTCCTTAACAGAGAACAGGCGGCGACAATGCTCACTCGTGTTTACAAGGCTGTGACGCTCGATGGTTGGACACTCGCTACTGACGGAGATTATACGCTCAGCTATACAAAGCCTGCTCCGTTTGCTGACGACAAGCAGATTTCGGGCTACGCAAAGGACAGTGTATACTTCATGGCAGCTAACGGCATAATCAACGGAGTAGGAAACAACAACTTCGCACCGAGAAACACTACAAGCGTACAGGAAGCAACAGGCTATGCAAACGCAACGCGCGAAGCTGCGCTCCTTATCGCAGTAAGAATGGTTGAAAACCTTTAAGTTACATTCCGACGACTTACATTTAAAAAGCCGCGGCGACTTTATCGCTGCGGCTTAATCTTTTATATGTGTTTATTCTTAATCTTCTGCCATACGCTTGTGAGCTTTTGCTTTTTTGATTCTTAATGTGTACTTACCGATGATGATTGCAAGAAGAGCAAGTGTCGGCGGAAGTCCCCATGTAAGGAATGAGCCTGTATTTGCCTTTACTTCAGTCCAGAGACTATCCATGAGAAGGTTTGTTTCTTCCGAAAGATGTATGAACTGTTCTGAATTTGCAATCACTTCATCAGGAGGGTAAATCGCTTCATCATTTCGTGTTTCTTCGTCGAGAAGTGCATAAGCCGCAAGGTTAGGTGTTGCATAACCGATGTACCATGCGTTTTCTGCTGCAACTCCCGGTTCATTCAGGAAGTTTATAAACATTTCTGCAGCTTCTTTATGTTCGGCATTCGCAGGAATGCAGGCAGCATCAACGAAGAGGTTTGTTCCTTCTTCAGGAAAAGCTACTGCGATTGCGTCGTTGTATGGCATCATGAGAGTCGCATCTCCTGCATAGTAAGGGGCAATTGCGGCTTCATTGTTTTCCATCTTGTCAAAAATCTGGTCCATTACCCAGGCCTGAACTACAGGTTTCTGAGCAATCAGGAGATCTGCTGCCTCGCGGAGCTCATCAGGGTCTTCTGTATTCATTGAGTATCCAAGAGCTTTACATGCGATTGCAAAAGCATCTCTTGAATTATCGAACATGAGGATTTCTCCTGCATATTTTTCATCCCAGAGTATATCCCAGCTTGTCGGAACTTCATCGACCATGTCGGTGTTGTAGATGATTCCTACAGTATTCCAGCAGTAAGGGATACTGTATTTTGAACCGGGGTCATAAACAGGGTCCATGAACTTAGGATCAAGATGTTTTATGTTAGGGATATTGTCGTGATTGAGTTCAGCGAGCATATCCTCTTCAATCATTCTTGCAACCATGTAGTCTGAAGGGAAGATTACATCGTATGATGTGTTGCTGCCCTTGAGCTTTGCGTAGAGTTCTTCGTTTGTTGCGAAGTTTGTATAGTAGACTTTGATGCCTGTTACTTCTTCAAACTCCGCGCATATGTCCATGAGATCATCGCTACCGTCTGAGATATATTCTCCCCAGTTATATACGCTGATGGACATATCTTCGTCCATGAATCTTTCATAGTATTCAAGGTCGTAGTCGTAGGCAACTTCCCAGAGCGCTTCCTGCTCCGGAGTCATTTCCTCTTCTTCCTCATCTTCTGCCTCTTCCTCGTCTTCGTCGGCGTATGCAGTTACTACAGCACTGTCAAATGATGATGTAACAGGTGAGTCCTGAGGGAGCACAGCTCCACCGATCATGATTGATGCGAGAATAACAATCGCGATGACAGGTGCTCTTAATGCGTGTGATTTTTTGCGGATTTCCTTTTCGCGACGGGCTTCGTTTAAATTTGTAGCCACGAGAATAAGGAATACCACTACGAAAATGATTGTTGAAAGTGCGTTTATTTCAGGGCTGACACGTCTCTTAACCATCGCATAGATGAGGATAGGGAGTGTCTGGTGCTTATCACCGCTTACGAAGTAACTTACGTTGAAATCGTCGAGCGAGAATGTGATTGCCATGAGGAACCCTGAAACGATTCCCGGCATGATTTCAGGGAGCATTACTTTTCTGAATGCCATTACAGGTGTACAGCCGAGGTCCATTGCTGCGTCAAAGAGATGTTTATCCATCTGACGGAGTTTCGGCATGACGCTTAAGATTACATATGGCACATTGAATGTGATGTGCGCGAGTATGAGTGTGATGTAACCTGACTCGATTCCGAGAAGTCCGAAGAGGAGCATGAGTGATACACCCATAACGATTTCAGGACTTACGAGCGGAATATATGTAAAGTTAAGAAGTAATTTCTTCATTCTGCTCTTCATTGACGAGATGCCGATAGCGGCGAGTGTTCCGAGCAATGTTGAGAATACTGCCGAAACGATGGCAACGATAAGTGTTGTTGTGAGAGCTGCCATAATGTCGTCATTGCTGAAGAGGTCCCTGTACCAGCGGAGGCTGAAGCCTGCGAAATGCGATCTGCTCTTGCTTTCGTTGAATGAGAAGAAAATCATTACACCGATAGGAAGATACATGAAGAGCATAACGAGGGCAATGTAGCTTTTTGATAGCCAGTTAGTCTTTCTCATAAGAGCAGGCCCTCCTTTTCTTCAGCATCCTGGAAGATGTCTGTGAGTGCCATGCAGATGAGGATGATAACCATGAGAACCATCGATATAGCTGATCCGAGTTCAGGGTTATATGTGTTTCCGAGGAACTGCATTTCTATGAGGTCACCTATGAGCATGAACGAACCGCCACCGAGCATTCGCGAAATTACGAATGTTGAAACTGACGGTACGAATACCATGATGATTCCTGTTGTTACGCCCGGCATTGAAAGCGGGAGTACTACGTTTTTCATTGTATCTCTAGGGTTGCATCCGAGGTCGTGCGCTGCTTCGATAAGAAGGTGGTCAACCTTTACCATTACAGAGTAAATCGGAAGAATCATGAACGGAAGGTAGTTGTATACCATACCGAGCACAACTGCACCCTGAGTATTTATGAGTTCGAAAGGTCCGAGACCTAAAAGTCCGAAGAACTTGTTTATGAGTCCGTTTTCTTCAAGAAGTGTCATCCACGCATAAGTTGTGAGGAGGAAGTTAATCCACATCGGAAGCATGATGAGCATGATCATTGTACGCTGTCCGACTGCCGACTGTCTTGAGATGATGTATGCAAGCGGATATGCGATGATGAGGCATATCGCAGTTGCAATCATTGAGAGCCATATTGAATTGAAGATTACGGGAGCAAATTCTACGGAGTCTTTAAAATTGGCAAGTGTGAAACCGCCTTCTCCTGCTGTGAACGCTGATATTGCAACGAGCACGAGCGGAATAATTATAAAGATTGCAGACCATAGCATGTATGGAGCTGCAGCGCTTCTTGCTTTCATATCCCGCCCTCCTATTCTTCTTCGAATGAAGATTCGTCTTCATCTTCGATGATGGAGTCGGCTTCGATAGCGCTGAGTTCAAGTGTTTCGTCCTTGCCCATCTTGTGCATTATGTGGATATATTCAGGAATAACAGAGAGGCCTACTGTTGCGCCAGGGTGATGTTCCTGAGTAGTATGTACCATGAATTTTACGTTGCCGCAGTCTACGATGTTTTCGAAGTGTACGCCCTTGAAAACGGTTGATTCTACGACACCTGTGAACTGGCCGTTACCGTCTTCGTCGATTTCCCAGTCTTCCGGACGGATTACTACATCGACAGGACAGTTCTTTCCGAATCCTCCGTCTGAACAAGGGATAACCTTGCCTGCGAATTCAACAACGTAGTCTTCTTTCATAACACCGTCAATGATGTTGCTTTCACCGATGAAGTCAGCAACGTAAGCATTAATCGGTTCATTGTAGATGTCCGTCGGTGATCCGATCTGGAGGATTTCACCGTCTCTCATTACAACGACTCTGTCTGACATAGTGAGAGCTTCTTCCTGGTCGTGTGTTACGTAGAGAAAAGTGATTTCGAGCTGCTTCTGGATACGCTTGAGTTCAATCTGCATTTCCTTTCTGAGCTTGAGGTCAAGTGCACCGAGAGGCTCGTCAAGAAGGAGTACGCGCGGATGATTTACAAGTGCTCTTGCGATTGCAACTCTCTGCTGCTGTCCGCCTGAGAGGCTTGTAATCTTTCTGAGCTCGAAACCTTTGAGGTTTACAAGTTCGAGCATTTCCTTTACTCTCTTGCGTCTTTCGTCTTCAGGTATTTTGCTGATCTTGAGCCCGAACTCGATGTTTTCGTAAACGTTGAGGTGCGGGAAGAGAGCATAACGCTGGAAGACTGTGTTTACGTGTCTTTTGTATGGCGGAAGTCCGTTTATCTTTTTTCCGTCAAAAAAAATATCACCCTCTGTAGGTTCCACAAAACCCCCGATAATACGCAGGGTAGTTGTTTTCCCACATCCCGAAGGACCTAAGAGCGTAACAAATTCTTTGTCGCCAATGTCCAGGTCAATATTTTTGAGAACCTTAAAACCGTCCTCAAACTGAACTGATACATTGCGAAGGCTTATAAGTGTATTTTTTTCGTGCATTTTGTGCATCCCCCTTTGCGGATTTAGTCATGCAGGCTGCTTATCTCCTGCGATGGCCCAGAAGCTTTTGATACCACGCCCCGCAAAGGGTTTTCATAAGGTGGTACATACGCTTCCGTATGGTGCCAGATGCTCAATATGTAATATTGTTAAAGCACCTTCAATCATATAGTGAAATGCTTGAAAAGTCAATGGATTTAGGTGCATTTGCGAATGTTTTATGAAAATGTGACCGGGATTTTCGTTTTCGTAACTGGCGAAATGTACGTTTTAAAAAAAGGAAAACAAAAAGACATCGATTTTAGGGTTTTCGGTGTCTTTTTGTTAGAGATTGAACTGTACCCCAAAAAGTAGAGTCTACAGAAATATGATATAATAAAGGTAGATTGGAGGGTACAGATGTCCAGAATTAATTACAGCAAAGAACTCAAGATGCGAGTTGCAAAAGA
>SVCW01000054.1 GCA_015058155.1 Clostridiales bacterium
CCTCCTTTGATATGACTTGCGGTTGGGGAACCACATTTATCATAACACTGGAGGTTTTTTACTTGAAGCTAAAGCTTTCTTATTCCCCCTGCATAGCAGGGGGTTTATTCACGCTTAAAGCAACAATTAAAATAGAGGACCTCACCGGTCCTCTTATATACTATGAGTCATATTATCTTTTGTTCCATTTAAAACTCTACTTGAAAGTGTCTATATCGACATATGCTTTATCAAATGTGATTACTACGAAGTAATCAGGGTTTTCTTTTCTGAGTTCTGTTTCGATTATGGTTTTGATTTCGTCTTCGTCAAGTTTGCAATTGTCACAGACAATCGCGTCAAAGATGACATTTGTGTGAGTCGGGCCCTTGACCATTCTGAAGTCGTGAATGTTTGAAACACCAGGGATGAGTGCTGCTATATTCGTAACGACTTCTTTCAGGTGGTTGAGTTCAGGATCGTTTGTGATAACCGGGTCCATATGTATTACTATGTGTATTTTAAGCGCCTCTGAAATGCTTCTTTCGATATTGTCTATCATATCGTGAGCTTCCATCATGTCTCCGCACGCATCAATTTCAACATGCATCGATGCGAAAACTTTGCCCGGTCCGTAGTTGTGAACGATAAGGTCGTGGATTCCGAGTACGCCTTCAAACTGCCATGTGCGTCTTTCGATCTCACGGACAAGCTCTTCATCAGGTGCTTCGCCGAGGAGAGGCGATACGGTGTCGCGGACAAGCGTAATTCCTGACCAGATGATAAAGAGAGCCACCGCACAACCCATGATTCCGTCAAGCTGGAAGCCTGTAATCTTCGTAATTATGAGTGCGATAAGAACGACAGTTGTTGAAATAACGTCGTTTCTGCTGTCTGTCCCTGTTGCGATGAGCGTCATTGAGTTAATTCTCTTGCCGAGTCCGATATTGAAAACTGCCTGCCATACTTTCATCACGATTGCGATTACGAGTACGAGCACAGTCACAAGACTGAAAACTGTTTCTTCAGGATTCAGCACTTTATCAAACGATGAGCGTAAAAGCTGTACACCGACTACGATGATAAGAACGGAAACGAGAAGTCCTGTAAGATATTCGTATCTTGCGTGTCCGTACGGATGCTCCTTGTCTTCAGGAAGCGATGAAAGTTTGAATCCGATGAAGGTAATAACCGACGATGAAGCATCGGCAAGGTTGTTGATACCGTCAGCAATGATTGCGATACTTCCGGCAAACATTCCAACAATGACCTTCATGAGACAAAGGATAATATTTGATATAATTCCCACTATGCCTGCAAATTTGCCGCAGGCTTCGCGCACTTTAGGATCGTCCGTTTCTTTATAGTTTTTTACAAATACTCTGAGCAAAAGCTCTGTCATAATTAATTCACCTTGCTATCTTAGTGGCCAATCGGGCCGGATTTATGCATTTTTTGCCTGTTCTTCGAGTCCGAGACGAAGCGCAATTGCAAGCTGGTCAGGACATGAAGTTTTCTTGAAGCCACATGTGTTTCCTTCAAGCATTCTGATTACATCATTTGCATTCATTCCTTCTGTGAGGATTGAAATCGCTTTGAGGTTGCCGTCGCAGCCGCCGTAAAACTTTACTCTTTTAATAATTTCGCCGTCAAGTTCGATATCAATTGCTCTTGAGCAAACGCCTCTTGGTGTAAATCTGTATTCCATAGTTTCTTTAAATCCTTTCACTTTGTATTCTGTTTTCGGCTTTACTATTCCGGCTTTTTATAAATCTTTGCTTCTTCCTTGCCCATCATGATTCTGAGACCGCCGCCTGCGAGTGCGTCCATTTCCTTTTCGCCCGGCATTACTACAAGCTTTCCGAGAGGTTTTACATACTCTTCGAGAATCGCTGTAAAATCCTTGCTGTACGCAAAACCGCCTGCAACGATGATTGCGTCAGGAAGGGCGCCGAGCGCAGGAACGAGTGAGCCGGCACTTTTCGCGAGGCCGTAAGCCATAGCCTTTACTGCCTTTGTAACAGGTCCGTCTGTTACTTCCTTTCCTTCGGCTGAAGCTCTGGCTGCTTCTTCCATTTCTGCCTTCATTGCGTTTTCTATTTCAAAACCATCAGAAGTTCCGACAAGTGCTTTCATACCGCCGTTTCCACGAACGAGCTTTGCAATTTCATCCTGAGTATACTTGCCTGAGAAGCAGAGTTTGATAAACTTGAGAAGAGGCACTCCGCCTGATCTTTCGAGCGACATGTGAGTCTCATCATCACCGAGGCAGTCCACAATCTTTCCTTTTTTGTGGGCATTGACTGTGCTTCCTCCGCCTGTATGAATCACAATCAGGTTAAGATCTTCGTACTTTTCTCCGATGTCATCTGCGTATTTCATGGCCATGGCTCTTGCGTTCAACACATGGCCTGTTCCGTTTCTCTTTATATCCTTTATGCCTGTGATTTCTTCAACTTCACCGAGTTCGATTGAAGTAACCGCATCATATATATATGCCTTTACTGCGCCTTCTCTTCTACCGCCGAGTCCACATGACACAGCGCTTCCGCCCCTGCACATAACTGCATCATCAGCAACTACGGACGAACCGTTAATCTTATCAGCAAGTTTCCTTCCGATGAGACCGCCAAGGAGCGATGCGTGTGGTGATGTGAGTTCCGGATCCTTGAGTGCTTCGTAAAGATCGTCATTAACAAGATATCCGCCTGTCGTAATCTGAGGTTTCTGCACGAGACCACCCCTTCCCATGATTACTGCGATATCATTTAAGTCAATTCCTTCTTCAGCAAGCGTCTTTTCAACAAGCGCTTCTCTGTAATCCGCCTGTGACGGAATATCAGGAAACTCCGACAATTCATCCTGCCCGTGCATGATATTCTTTGTGAATACTGCCTTCACATCGTAATCAGTCGGTACCTGTGACGGGATACCGTATGAGCTTTCGCTCACCTTTGTTGCCGTCACGATAGTTCTGTATACCGCAATCTTCGTACTTGTCGATCCCGGATTTATTACGAGAATCATATCTGCCATTATTATTCCTCCATGTGTGCCCTGCATTTCGAGGGCCTGATGATCTATCTATGCCTGTGCTGCTGCAAGCATCAGTGCATTGTACTCTTCTTCGACTGTTGCACCTCTCGATGTGAGCGAGATAGGAACCTTCGCTCCGAGTATGCAGCCTGCAGTCTTCGCGCCTGCAAATTCCACAAGAGATTTAACCATAATATTTCCTGTAGCGATATTCGGAACGAGCACAATATCAACATCGCCTGTTACAGGACTTTCATATCCTTTGATTTCTGCAGCACGCCTGCTAAAAGCAAGGTCTGTCGAAACAGGACCTTCGACATAGCATTTGCCGAAACGGCCTTCAAGCGCAAGCTTCTTAAGTTCTGCACCATCAAGTGTTTCCTGCATTTTAGGGTTCACCTTTTCGACAGCTGCAAGGCAGGCAACCTTCGGACACTCAACATCAAGTCTCCTGAACATCGAAACAGCACTTTCGACCATCGAAATCTTCTGTTCCAGAGTCGGATTTATGAGCATGCCGCCGTCAGTCACGCCGATTACTTTGTGATATCCCGGTATTTCAACGAGCATCATATGACACATAGTGCCGCCAAGTCCGATACCTGTTTCCTTATTTACTACTTCCTTGAGAAGCGTTCCTGTTTCGAGCGAACCCTTCATGATGAGATCTGCTTTTCCTTCGCGCACAAGACGCACAGCTTCCTTCGCTGCCTCTTCATCAGAATCACAGATTATGCGGATACACTCAAGAGCGCCCTCTGCCTCAGCTCTCTCTATTGCTGAAATAACATTTTCTGTCTTCGGCTGCACAACTAAGGCGCGCTTCTTCATATTACCTTTCGTTACGGAACCAATAAGCTCCTCAAAATTCTTATATGCCATTATTACCTCTTTTATAAACTCCTCTTCACTTATGAAGATGTTATACGCGGGTGTGAAAATTCTGCGAGCTGATTATCACAGAAATTAATCAGTGAGCGGATTTTTCACGCCTGCCTGTATTTTATTAATATGATTATATAATTTTGTGCTTTGATTCCCTCTATTATACAAAAAAGACAGTTCCCTGTAAAGAAAACTGTCTTTCTGATTCATGCGTATTTAATCCGCAGCTTATTCTGCCTTAGGACCTGCATTCTTGATGTTTTCAGGCATATTAGGATACTTCTTTTCGAAGTTGTCAGCAAACATCTTAGCAAGCTTCTTTGCTGCTACATCGTAAGCGTCCTTATCTTCCCAAGTATCTCTAGGATTCATGATTTCGTCAGGAACGTTAGGACAAGTCTGAGGTACGTCGAGATTGAAAATGTCATTGTGCTTGTATTCAACATTATCAAAGTCGCCGTTTAATGCAGCTGTAATCATTGCTCTAGTGTACTTCAGCTTCATACGGCTTCCGAGCTTTCCTTCGCCTGATGCAGGGCCGCCTGACCATCCTGTGTTAACGAGGTAAACCTTTGTGTTGTACTTCATGATCTTTTCTCCGAGCATCTTAGCATAGAGTGATGGATCATAAGGCATGAAAGGTTCGCCGAAAAGTGTTGAGAATGTAGGCTGTGGTTCGATTACGCCCCTTTCAGTACCTGCAAGCTTTGATGTGAAGCCTGTTACGAAGTGGTACATTGCTGCGTTGATATCGAGCTTTGCGATTGGAGGAAGTACTCCGAATGCATCAGCTGTAAGGAAGATTACTACCTTTGGAATTCCGCCAACTCCAGGAATCTGTGCGTTGTCGATATATTCGATAGGGTAACCTACTCTTGTGTTTTCTGTGAGAGTCTTGTCATCAAAGTCGAGTTCTCTTGTAACAGGATCCATGATAACGTTTTCTACAAGACTTCCGAACTTGATAGCGTTGTAGATTTCAGGTTCGTTTTCTGCCTTGAGGTTGATGCACTTAGCATAGCATCCGCCTTCGAAGTTGAAGATACCTCTGTCTGACCATCCGTGTTCGTCATCACCGATGAGCTTACGGTTAGGGTCTGTTGAGAGAGTAGTCTTGCCTGTTCCTGAAAGTCCGAAGAATACAGCTGTTTCGCCTGTTTCAGGATCCATGTTTGCTGAACAGTGCATTGGAAGTACGTCTTCCTTTGGCATGAGATAATTCATTACTGAGAATACGCTCTTCTTGATTTCTCCTGCGTATGCACTTCCGGCAATGATAACTTCTTCCTGTTCATAGTCGATGATGATTGCAGCTTCACTATTGATTCCTTCTACTTCAGGATCGCACTTGTAGCCAGGCGCAACAAAGATAGTGAAATCAGGTTCGCCGTAGTTATCAAGTTCTTCCTTTGTAGGTCTGATGAGAAGCTGATTTATAAATAAGCACTGGCTAGCGAGTTCGCAGATAACGCGGCACTTCTTCTGGTCCACTTTGTCTGCACCTGCAAATCCGTCAAATACGAATACTTCACGGTTCTGCATATATGCTGCCATCTTACCTTTGATTGATTCAAACTTTTCTCTGGAAATCGGACGATTTACCTTTCCCCATGCGATTTCATCGTGAACGCCTTCTGTATCAACGATGAATTTGTCGTCAGGGGAACGACCTGTATACTTACCTGTTTCTACTACGAGAGCACCTGTAACTGATAATGCTCCTTCGCCTCTTTCGAGTGCGATTTCTGTTAATTCTGCGGGAGTAAGGTTTCTGTAAACCGCGACAGGATTGAGAATTCCCATCTTCTTTAATACCGCTGTTTCCACTTTAGTACCTCCAAATGTGTCTGTTAAAATAATGAGTGAGAGTTGTATCGTCTGCGCAATGGCACGCCAAAAAGAGCGCACTGCGCCTACTATATTCATTATACACGAAAAAATTTACAAGTCCACTAAGGATAGACCCATTTTTATCATTTCGTCCAAAAAAGAACAAAAGCAGGACTGTATACACTTACAGTCCCGCATAACTTATCCTTTATTCCGAATTCATTTTTATTTTACTGCGTTGAATATCTTGTCAAATGTCGAATATATGCTGAGCGGAGTGCTCTTTCTCAATGTGACCGCAGACAATGTCTCTTCCATTATGAAAGCTTCGCCATCCTCAGTTCCTTCGAGAACAAACGTCACCATAACTGTCGTACCCGGTGACTTTGCGCTATAATAGTTCTCACGATCAAGAACTCTTATCTGCATTTTATCTAACTGTTCAAGCTCGAAGTCAAGGCACTCTTCGTAGCCGGGAGACACGTTGAGCTCGCTTCTATCGCCGAAGTAGTACCAGTCGCCGTCATCATAAGTAATATGTAAGCCCTGCTCTTTGTAATATGCCTTAGCTGATGTAATCTTGACATTTTCCGGAACGTCATCTACCCAGAATGTATAATATCCGCATCCATGGAAGCTCATTCCAGCAAATTCCTCTTCAGTTTTTTCGTGAATCTGACTCCACATAATAGTGCCGGACATCGCTACAGGGCCCTCATTATTTGTGAAGCTTCGTGTACCATGTGAGCCGAATGACTTGTTCTCAAAATCATAATTAACACCATTTTCAAAAACATCTGTCCCTTTTTCCGCGTACAGGAGTTCGACATTTTTTGTTTCTTCTACTTGGTTTTCCTTGTCAACGATTCTTACTTCTGCTGCAAATGCAGTCCCTGTGACCAGTATCATTGTCAACACCAGTACTACGGCTAAAGTCTTAGTTAATCTCTTCATCGTTAGTCCCTCCTTCTTTCATTCTGCACTTCTTCGTCTTCTATCTGCGGTGCATGCGGAATAATACTATCGGGAAGATTGCACAAATAATATCTAAAGCATTTAACATTTCTTAAATATCCTTATACTCGACACCAAATTGTCAGAAAACTTGTTTTGACTATCATATCACAGACGGTACTACCATGCAACAGGAAACCTGCTTCTGGAGGAACACGAAGTCGAATTGGGGCTAATATATTCGTTTCAACCGCCAAATCTTTATGATAACGAAAAAACGTCGTTTTTTTCTTGGCACCATATGCTCGTGGTTGCCTTTTCTTTCTGAATCGGATAGAAATGAGCCGGCAAATCGCTACCGGTACTTCGCGAGGCAACCATGAACAAAAGCTTATTGCGTTTTTTCGTGGTTTTTGCATTGCGTTATT
>SVCW01000011.1 GCA_015058155.1 Clostridiales bacterium
CCTCCTTTGATATGACTTGCGGTTGGGGAACCACATTTATCATAACACTGGAGGTTTTTTACTTGAAGCTAAAGCTTTCTTATTCCCCCTGCATAGCAGGGGGTTTATTCACGCTTAAAGCAACAATAAAAGAGAAGGTATTAACCTTCTCTAATTATTATGCGGTTTCAAATTGTCCTATTTCAGAAATACTAGATTCCTTCTGAGATTTCCCAGCACATTACGCCGATTGTGTTAACAGCATTTGCAATGAATGCATCGAGAGGCTGACCAGGCTTAGTGTATTCCTTGATCATTTCCTGAAGAATTTCTTCTTCGTTCTTGCCTGCATCATAATGCTTCTTGATAAATGCCTTCTTATTCTGTGCATCTTCCTTCATGCTCTTGAAGTATACAGGATTGAAATCCTTTGGAATAACTCCGTAGTGAGGGCAGATGATAAGTTCTGGAGCATAAGCTTCGCACTTATCGCATGCAGCGATTGCATCGTTGCTGCTCTTTAAGATTTCTGAACCGTTGATACCCTGATCAGGAACTACTACGCCAGTACTTTCTGATGCGAAGAGCACCTTTCCAGGTTCCATGAAGTAAGCCATTGAGCAGTCTGTATGACCCTTAGTTTCGATACCTGTGAATGTAAGATCTCCAAGAGTGATTGTTTCTCCATCTGTAAGAACGATATCAACTCTGAGTCCGTCTGTCTTTGGTTCGAAATCATCAATTCCGCCAAAATCTTTTGCAGCAGCCGCACCAAGCTCTCTCATAACCTTGATTGCTCCAGGTCTTGTGAATACATACTGTGCCTTTGCAGAACCTACAACCTGAATTTCAGGCCACTTTTCAACGATGTAAGGAAGTGCTCCTACATGGTCATAGTGTGTATGTGAAACAAATAAATAATCAACCTTGTCTCTTCCGTTTTCAGCAAGAGCCTTTTCGATATTTTCGATAGTCTTGTCAGCACAGAACGCAAGGCCGCAGTCCATGAGGGCAACCTTTTCGCTTCCGAAAACGAGAACAGCACAGTCGCTGCTTTCTGCGTTTACTCTTACGAGACCTTCAGGAAGTGCGTTTGGATCATTCTTTTCAAATAATGCTACGTATTCGTTCATTTTTATCTCCTTTTAATACTAATCAATTATTGAAACTTCTTATATTTTACCATTAATAAACAATAATTTATATATAAAATTTGAACATGCACTTCAATTTTTACTATTTTCTCGCTTCTCTTATATCTCCGAGTGTGAAGAAAACGAGTCCTTTAATTAGTTATTCTTGATGCGAACGTCAAGCTGATTGTATGGGATTTCGATATTGTTTTCATCGAGTGTTACTCTTATCTGTTCCATAAGATCGAAGTAGAGATCCCAGTAATGTTCATTTGTTGTCCACGTTCTTGTAACAAGGTCTACTGCACTATCGCCATAACCGCCGATTCTTACGAATGGTTCTGCAGGGTCATTCTTTGTGTACGGATGAGCCTTTATAACTTCAAGCGCTGCTTTTTTAGCTATTTCAACATCTGCATCATATGAAATAGTAAATGTAATATCTACTCTTCTCTTTGGTTCGTGAGAATAATTAATGATGTGGCTGTTTAAAAGAAGGCCGTTTGGAATGCTTACCTGTTTATTATCAACAGTCCTGATTGTTGTGTGAAGAAGGTCTACTGAGAGTACTGTTCCTTCATCTCCACCGGCTGCGATATAATCTCCTGTTACAAATCTTGGCGCAAAGAGAAGGATAATTCCTCCTGCAACGTTATTAAGCGAATCCTTTAAGGCTACTGCAACACCGACTGCAGCAGCTGACATCGCTGCAATAATACCAGTTGTTGAAACTCCTATTGCATCAAGTGCTGCAAGTGCAACGAAAATCCACATTACGATTTTTGATGCTTTCATCACAAATCTGATAAGTGAAGGATCGAGCTTAGTCTTTTCAAAAGCCTTGTCCAGAACTTTTGTCACTAACTTGATAACTATTAATCCGACTATTAATATAAACACTACTTTTAAAACCGGTGAAAGAATTACACCGAGTGCTGTAAGAGTTGTTGCAAGACCCATTCCTGTCATTACTTCCATTTCCCTTAATCCTCCTGAATAAAAATATTTCCTGAAATAAGTAACAGAATCATTATACTAAAAAAATGAGCCAAGTAAAACAACATTTTACCTGGCATATTTCATCCTTTTACTATAATTTAAAAAAGTCCTCCGAAAAGACCGCCTCTTCCGTTATTATCGTTATTGCAGAAAAGAAGATAAAGAATTATGAGAATCCAAATAATTGAAATGCCTCCGTTTCCGTTGTCACAGCAGCAATCTCTGTAACACTTTTCCCTGCAGTCTCTTTCACAACACTCGATACAGTCTCTGCCGTAATCTCTTCTGTCACATCTGTCATCGCCCATAAAAAAACCTCCACACATGATATATATCATAATATGGAGGATTCTTTCATTATGTGCATGTCTTATAAATCTCTTTCAAATTCGTCATCATATACGAAGCCGTCATCAAGTATACTTGCCTCAAATTTGTGGTCATGATCGTGCCAGTGTTCATGATGTTCGTGTTCATGTTCGTGATCATGGTCATGTTCATAATCGTCTGATTCGTCATACTCTGCTGCCGCAAGAGTTGCAAATGACATCACAAACTCTTCGAGTTCATACTCAAGAGCACTTTCAAAATCATAATCATACTCATCGCCATCAAGTGATTCGAGTCTGTAAAGTGAAATTGCTTCAGCAACCGGTACGATTTCTTCATTTCCTGTTTTGATATTGCGACATGTCACTTCTGTATCAAACATGTACCATTTTCTGAATCTGCTGAGTTCTTCTGCAAAAAGTGATACATTTGCACCTTCAATGTCGTCATCAAGGCTCTTTGCAAGTCCTTTGAGCGCTCTTCCTATGTTTTCAATCAAAGTGTAAATATCGACTGACTTCTGCGGAACTTTATCAGTAAGTTCTGTGAAATAGTTTTCAAGAACTTCTGCAAGAATTTCAGAATCAACACCTGCAAAAAGTTTTTCAAGCGCTTCGTCTTCGATTTCATCTTCACATTCAATTATATCTGCAAGATTTTCAAAGTACTGAAAATCAAGAGGTGTATCAAGATCAAGATACTCGAGTAATTCTTTGTAATTCATACTGTTCCTTCCTACTCTTCTGCCAGTGCCTTGGCACTTTCAATATCAAGATTCTTGAACATTACCTTGGCATTCGGCGAATCAAAGATTGTGTTTATCATGTTTGTAAAGTTTTCCGAAAGGTCACTTGCATAAAAAACATTTTCAGCTTCGGAATTGTCGGCAAACATATCACGTTCTTCAAGTATAGTTCTTATGCTGTTTATTATTTCCTCTGACGGGTCTATTATTCTGAGCTCAGGATAAATCTTTTCAATGTTTTCCCTGATAAGCGGATAATGTGTACAGCCAAGAACAAGCGTATCTATCTGATTCTTGTTAACAAAATCATCAAGGTAATATTTAATACACATATCCATGATTTCATTCTTGATAATACCTTCTTCAATCAAAGGTACAAAAGCAGGACATGGTGTTGAATAAATATTTAAGTCGTTTCTTAAGTTCAGAATTAACGATTTGTACTGTTCTGATCTGATTGTAACCTTTGTACCGATAATTCCTACTCTGTTTTCTTCGTTACAACTTTCTGCAACTCTCTGTACGGCTGGTTTGATGATTCCTACTACAGGGATCTCAGGGAATCTCATCTGAAGGTCTTCAAGACAAGTAGCGCTGACCGTATTGCAGGCAATAACTATCATCTTTACATCATTCTGTACAAGAAAATCTGCTATCTGCAGCGAGAAATTCCTGATTGTCGATGTAGCCTTGGAGCCATAAGGTGTACGCGCTGTATCTCCGAAATATATTATTTTTTCCTCAGGTAATGCTTTTGTCAGATGCGGAATACAAGTAAGTCCGCCGAGTCCGCTGTCAAAAAAACCTATAGGTCTGTTATCCATTTTTTTGATAATCCTTCCAAATGTATGGTATACTATAACTTGTCAGCAACGTAAGGCTAACGCCTGTTACTGTCCTAACTAATATATTATATACACTTCTGGAAAAATAATCAAATAATATTATACTTGGAGGTATTTTAATGGGAGATAACAATACTAAAAAATTAAGAGAAAGAAATGAAATCGATAAGAAATACAAGTGGAATATCGAAGCAATGTATCCGGACGAAGCAAAATGGGATACTGATATTTCAGAATGTACTGAAGCGGCAGCAAAGTTTGCTGAATTTGCAGGTCATCTTGGTGACAGTGCTGCTACTCTTCTCGATGCTTTAAGAACTAAGGACGAAATCTGGCAGAAGCTTGAAAGAGCTTTTGTTTACGCTCGTATGAGAAAGGACGAAGATAACAGAGTATCAAAGTATCAGGCTATGTGCGACAAATCACAGGTTGCAATCGCAAAGGTAGCTTCATCAATGTCATTCTTCACTCCTGAACTTCTTGATATTCCTGAAGAAAGACTTCTCGGATTCATTGATGAAGAAGAAGGTCTTAAGGTTTACGAATTCCTTATCAAAGATACGCTTCGCATGAAGGCACACGTTCTCTCAAAAGCTGAAGAAAACATTATGGCACAGATGAGTGAAATCACAGGTGCTGCTGATGATATCTTCACAATGCTCAACAATGCCGATATGAAGTTCGGAGAAATTATGGACGAAGACGGAGAAATGGTTGAACTTACTCAAGGAAACTACATCAGTTTCATGGAAAGCTACAACCGTGACGTAAGAAAGGCAGCTTTCGAAGCAAAATACAAGTCGTACATCGACCTTATCAATACGATTGCTACAGCTTACAGTTACAATACAAAAACTGACGTTGTGACTTCAAGAATCAGAAAGTACCCTTCTTCACTTGAAGCTGCACTCGCAGGCGACAATATTCCTAAGTCAGTTTACACAAACCTCATCAAAGCAGTTCACGACGGTCTTCCTGCTATGTACAAGTACATGGAATTAAGAAAGAAGCTTCTCGGCGTTGATGAACTTCATATGTACGACGTTTACGTGCCTCTTATCGAAATCGAAGATAAGCCGGTATCATATGAAGAAGCTCTCGAAATCATGAGAAACGGTCTTGCAGTTCTTGGTGAAGAATATATAAATCGTGCCATGAACGGTGTTAAGGAAGGCTGGATTGACGTTTATGAAAATAAGGGCAAGACTAGCGGAGCTTACAGTTTCGGATCATATGACAGCTTCCCTTACGTACTCCTCAACTTCTCAGGAAAGCTCAAGGATGTATTCACAATCGTTCACGAAATGGGTCACTCAATGCACTCAAGCTACACTCGTGAAACTCAGCCGTTCGTATACGGCAGCCACTCAATCTTTACTGCTGAAGTAGCATCTACAGTGAACGAAGCGCTCCTCATGAAGCACCTCATCAAGGAACAGGACGAAATCATGAAGAG
The DNA here is from genome assembly GCA_015058155.1 of Clostridiales bacterium. Taxonomy (GTDB): domain Bacteria; phylum Bacillota; class Clostridia; order Peptostreptococcales; family Anaerovoracaceae; genus QAKD01. The sequence goes on from SVCW01000011.1 coordinate 5,488, forward strand.
CAGTGAAAAAGGCTCAAAGGAATATGAAGATGCTCTCACAATGAAGAAGTATCTTCTCAATATGCACATCGAAGAATTTCGTACTACCCTCTTCCGTCAGACAATGTTTGCCGAATTCGAAATGCTCACACATGAAGCAGTAGAAAACGGCGAAGTTCTCACTGCAGAATGGTGCTGTGAAAAGTACGCTGAATTAAACAGACTCTACTTCGGTGAAAACGTAGTTACTGATAACGAAATCGCTTATGAATGGGCAAGAATTCCGCACTTCTACAGAGCGTTCTACGTTTATAAGTATGCTACAGGCTACTCAGCTGCATCAGCAATCTCAGATCTTATCATAAAAGGAGTTCAGGAAGGTACTGATGAAAACATTGCTCGTGACAACTACAAGAAGTTCCTCACAACAGGCGAATCAGATTACCCTATCGAACTTCTCAAGATTGCAGGCGTAGATATGGGTACTGAAGTACCGGTATTAAGCGCAATGAAGACATTCGCTGAACTCGTGGACGAGTTCGCCGCACTCTGTGAATAAACGGGCTAATAAAGACTAAACAATAAAGACGATGCTTATGCGCATCGTCTTTTGTTATTAGATGATTTCTTTATTGAAGTGACCTCTTGTGTCTGTTTCCTGGTCGAAAATCACTTCTTCGATACTTCCATCAAGCTTTCCGAGAGCAAGTTTGCAGACTCTCATTACTTCTTCAGGTGTTTCTGTTGTAAAGTTGAGTCTGAATGCTTCCACTCCATCAATTTCAGGAATTTCATCGAGGAGATTGAGAAGTTTGCCGTTAAGAATTGTCGTTGTGCAGTCATCGTGAGATAAAACCGGGAATGAACTCACTCCAAGATCATCCCTGATTTCATACTTGTGCTTCTTGCAAAGTCCGCATAGCTTCATTTTCTTAAGCGGGCAGTACTTCGTAAATAACATAGGTGCACGTCCGTAAACAACCATTTCGAGGGAAGGATACCCGTCATTTGCATCATAATATGCATCGATAAGGTCACGTATCTGCTTCCTGTTTATTTCGTATGAAAGAGTTACTCTCTTTGCGCCGAGTCTGTGAAGTTCGTGTACACTTGAAGAATTAACTACGTTCATTGAATAATCAGTAACGAACGGATTAGTATTTCTGTATCTGTACACTCCTCCATAACCGCCTATAAGAAGCTCTCCTTCCATATCCTGATAATCATTCTGATTTCTTCTCACGATATTTTCAAAGTAGATTTCCCTGATACCGGCCTTCACGCATGCATCATACTGCTTTTTGTTTGAAACTGAAGCAGTGATGTAAGGATCTTTCTGTTCAAATGAAATCTTCTCTTTCGGCTCGCTCTTTTTTGTTGCCTTACCCTTGCTCGCAATTTTCATATCGTAAATCTTTTCCACGATTTCACGTCTTGCACTGTTGAGCATCTTTACAGGGATGAAAGCATTGTATTCTTCAAACTCTACTTCTCCGAGTGTGAAAACTGTATCACCGAGTTTTGCGAGTTGTTTTACAACCTGATCTTTCGTTGTCGGATTACTCTTTGCTTCGCTTAAGATTTCTTCGCTTTCATAGAGATACTGGCATCCGAGGCCTTCCGCATCGATTACAAGCTTTGAATCAGGATATGCGTATACCTTCATATTAAGTGGAAAACGTCTGAACTCCTTATCAAGTGATGCTTCGAGTTCTTTGTAATACTGACTATCCTTTGTGAGGTATACGATATCACCATTTGAAAGCTTTTCCTTGATTCTTACATATGCAGTCTTCTCTGCTCTGTTTACAAGGTTGCCTTCGCGGTCATAAAGTCTTACAAGCGATAAAACAACGTCTTCATTGTTGTGGTCAATTCTTACGATATCGTTCTGGTTAAGAGGTTCGTTAAGTCTGATTTCATACATTCCTTTATAGAATCCGGTAACCTTTCCGATCTCGTAGCCATAATTGTTTGGTCTTTTAATATTTGAAATATCCTTAGGCTGTTCGCCGAAAAGATATCCTTTTGTAAATGTTCTGTTGAAGGTTTTCTTTAGATCGTCCTTTTCGCCTTCTTTCAAAGTTCCGTCAAGCGCTGCTCTGTATTTTGAAATTACATTTGCAACATAGACAGGCTCCTTCATTCGACCTTCGATTTTGAGTGAATCAATATCACGGAGTTCATCAATATAATCTATGGTATTGAGGTCCTTTGTCGAAAGGAGATAATGAATGCCAAGCGATTCACCTGTAGTCGTATCAATAAGTTCATAAGGCTTACGACATGAACCTACACAACGACCTCTGTTACCGCTTCTGAAGCCCGTAAGGCCCGAAATAAGGCAGTTTCCGGAGTACGACATACAAAGAGCCCCATGTACGAAAATCTCAACCGGAATATCCGCTATCTTCTTGATTTCCTTTACTTTTTCAATTGGCACTTCTCTTGAAAGAACTACTCTGTCAGCACCGAGTTCCTTTAAAAGCAGTGTTCCTTCAAGGTCATCAAGGCCCATCTGAGTCGAACAGTGAACTTCCATATCTTCAAAATTATTTTCGATATAATTGAAAACTGCAAGATCCTGCACGATAATTCCGTCAACACCTATTTCATTGAGCATGTTTACCTGAGCCTTCATTTCTTCAAGTTCATCTTCGAATACAATTGTGTTCATCGTAACAAAAATTTTCACGTCACGAAGATGTGCATAATCTACAGCTTCCTTAAGTGATTCGTAATCGAAGTTATCCGAATATGCTCTCGCCCCGAATTTCTGCATGCCAAGATAAACTGCATCACATCCGTTTGATACCGCAGCCCTGAGTGCTTCCATATTCCCTGCTGGCGCAAGTAATTCTGTCATTCTTTCCTCCAAATACAATCAAGACAAATGCAAATTTCACAGAGTGAATAATCCGCGAAATTTGCATTTCGTATTTTTGCTATTTCTGATGAACAATACGACCCCTGACAATAGTAAGATCAGAAGTTATATCAAGAATCTCGCGTTCATCGCAAGTGAAGAAGTCATTTGAAAGAAGTGCAAGGTCTGCATAATAACCTTCCTTGATTCTTCCCTTTCTGTCTTCAAGAAATTCTGCGTATGCGCTCTCAGCAGTATAAGCGTCAATCGCAGTTTCTCTGTCCACGCATTCCTTTGCGTACCATCCGCCACAAGGAGTACCATCAACTGCCTTTCTTGTTACAGCAGTATAAAGGTTTCTGAACGGATTACAGCTTTCTACAGGACAGTCTGTGCCGTATGAAAGATGCACGCCTCTTCTTAAGAGTGTACCGAATGCGTATGATGTTTCCGCAAGCTCAGGTCCGCAGAGCGGCTCAACTATCTTCATATCATAGTCGATAAAGATTGGCTGTGCGTATACATAAATATTGTGTTCTACAATCCTGTCGAGGATTTCGTTATCAGTAATCTGGCAGTGGATAAGCGCATTTCTGCAAGGATTTGTGCCAGTTGGATCTGCTTCGATGAATGCCTGCATTACGCTGTCAACTGCTTCGTCTCCGATTACATGAACGACAACAGGAATGCCGCGTTCATTTGCAAGCTTGACGTAGTCTCTCACCTGCTCCATACTGTGCCATTCGAGACCGTGATTGTCTCTGTCAGGAACATATCCGTTCTTAAGGAGCGCAGTTCTTCCGCCAAGGCTTCCGTCTCTGAACATCTTTACTGAACCAGGCTGGAAAAGCGGATCTTCGCCGTAATCAGCAGTCCAGAGATCGCTCTTTTCTATGAAGTTCTTTAAATCATCAGCAGTCTTGAAACAAGTCTGTGAAGTGTATCTGATCTTGAGTTCATCCTTTGCAAGCATGTCCTTAATCAGCGCAAATCCTTCATCGAGATTTTCAAATGAAGTTGAACCTATATCGTTACTCTGCACTGTAGTGAGTCCGTGAGCAAGAGCATACTTCTGGGCATCCTGGATAAGTCTTCTGTAATCTTCTGTCTCAAAACCAGGAATTACATAGTCAACCATCTTAGTTGCTGATTCCTTGAAAATACCATTCGGAATACCATCATCTCCAATTTCAAACTCTCCACCTTCAGGCTGAGGAGTGTCAGCAGTAATGCCCGCAATTTCAAGCATTTTTGTGTTGCATGAATTGATATGTCCGCAGATTCTTTCAAGCATTACAGGATATTCAGTACTGATTCTGTCAAGGTCGTGTCTGTCCGGGATTCTCTTTTCGCCTGATGTGAAAAGGTCCTGATTCCAACCGAGCGCATGGATACCATTAGCCGCAGTTTCAGGATGCTCCTCCGCAAACTTAAGGCATATTTCAACCATTTCATCGATTGACTTCACGCCCTCAATCGGAGCCTGATTAAGCGTCTCACCAAACTGGAAGAAATGAAGATGCGTATCATTAAGCCCCGGAATAAGAGTCTTACCCGCGCAGTCAATCACCTGAGTATCATCACACACAAACGCAAGAACCTCATCATTCTTACCAACCTTCGCAATACGACCACCATCAATCAAAACCGCTTCTTCGTATATCCCTTTATCCACATATACTTTGGCGTTATGTAACAATAATTTACTCATAAGAAATCTCCGTTATAATGTGTTACTTCTGATATACAACTCTTCCCTTTACGATTGTAAGGTCTGAAGTAATGTCGAGAATTGCTCTTTCGTCACATGTGAAGATGTCATCTGAAAGGAGTACGAGGTCTGCATAGTAGTTTTCCTTGATTCTTCCCTTTCTGTCTTCGAGGAACTGTGCGTATGCACTTTCGATTGTGTAAGCATCAATAGCAGTTTCTCTGTCTACACATTCCTTTGCAAACCATCCGTCAGCAGGTTCTCCGTTTACAGCCTTACGAGTAATTGCTGTATAGAGGTTTCTGAATGGATTGCAGCTTTCTACAGGGCAGTCAGTTCCGTATGAAAGGTGTGCACCTCTTCTTAAAAGTGTACCGAATGCATATGATGTTTCTGCAAGTTCAGGTCCGCAGAGAGGTTCTACGATTGTCATATCATAATCGATGAAGATTGGCTGAGCGTAAACATAGATATTATTTTCCACAATCTTATCAAGTAACGCTGCATCTGTAATCTGGCAGTGGATGAGAGCATTTCTGCAGGGATTCTTTCCTGTAGGATCTGCTTCAATAAATGCCTGCATTACGCTTTCAACCGCACTGTCACCGATAACGTGACATACTACAGGCATACCGTGTGAGTTAGCAGCCTTTGTGAAGTCTCTGAGCTGCTGCATGCTGTGCCATTCGATACCGTGATTGTCTCTGTCAGGAACATAACCTTCTCTTAAGAGAGCTGTTCTTCCACCGAGGCTTCCGTCTCTGAACATCTTTACAGCACCGATAGTGAGAAGCGGATCTTCACCGAGTTCATCCTTCTTTGACCATTCTCCGTTTGTACAGAAATCTTCGATTGCTGCAGCGTCAGGGAATGATGTCTGTGAAGTATATCTGATCTTGAGTTCATCCTTTTCAATCATATCCTTTACAAGATCAAATCCAGCCTGGATTGAGCCGAATGATGATGTTCCGATATCATTACTCTGAACTGATGTTAAACCATGTTCAAAAGCATACTGCTGAGCGTCGAGGAGAATTCTGTGATAATCATCTACTGTGAAACCAGGAACTACCGGGTTAACGAGAGCTGTAGCAGCTTCCTTGAAAACTCCGTTTGGCATTCCGTCAGCACCGATTTCGAATTCGCCGCCTTCAGGCTGAGGAGTATCTGCAGTTACTCCTGCCATTTCAACTGCCTTTGTATTACATGAATAAATGTGACCACAGATTCGTTCGATAACGATAGGATATTCTGTGCTGATTCTGTCAAGGTCGTGTCTGTTAGGAATTCTCTTTTCTCCTGATGTAAAGAGGTCCTGATTCCAGCCCATTGCATGAATTCCGTGTTCTACTGCTGCAGGATGTTCTTCAGCAAACTTCTTGCAGATTTCAACCATTTCGTCGATTGACTTTACTCCTTCAACAGGTGCCTGATTGAGCGTTTCAGCAAACATGAAAAGGTGCATGTGTGTATCGTTGAGTCCAGGGATGAGTGTCTTGCCTTCGCAATCAATTACCTGTGTGCAATCACATGCAAGTGGCATGATTTCATCGTTTTTACCAACTTTTTTGATTCTTCCACCTTCTATTAAAACAGCTTCTGCATAAACTCCTTTTTCAACATAAACCTTCGCGTTATGTAATAAGATTGTTGACATGAATAATACCTCCTTAATTATTATATCTTAAAGTCAGCTGGCAGTGGTGCCTCGACTTCTATATACTTTTTTGTTACCGGATGCGTGAAGCACAGCCTTCTTGCATGAAGGAGCTGACGTTTCGCAATCGGTACATAAATACCATTTTCATTTTTTGAAAGAACTCCGCCATATAGTGTATCACCGACAACATGATGTCCCAGGTGTCCCATGTGAACTCTAATCTGGTGAGTTCGCCCTGTTTCAAGAAGAAGCTCTGCTACGGTATACCCTTCCGTCATCTTTACAAGTCCTTCGCTCATCAGCTCAGGCAGCTCGCTTTCAAGAATGTTTCTTGGTTTTCCTTCTACAAAACCTGCTTCTACCGTAAGCTCAGGTCCGAGTTTCAAAAACTCTTCTTTATGCCTTCCTATAACTTTAAAATGAGTTACAGAAGCATATCCGCCTTCTTCCTCGGAAAGAACCCCTCTTTCGATTCTGTCAGGATCAGGTCTTCCTATCGGAACATTTACTGTGCCGGAATCTTCTTCTATTATTCCGCAAAGAAGGGCCGCATAGTACTTTCTGACTTCATTTGCCTTCATCTGCTTTGTAAGCTCTTCCTGCGTATATGAATTCTTTGCAATTACGAGAACTCCTGAAGTATCACGATCCAGTCTGTTGACAAAGCGTATTTTAAAGTTCTGCCCCGTATCGAGCATATACTTCTGAATCGCATTTGCCATAGTGTGATTCGGCTGTCCTCTTGTCGGGTGTACTACATGACCCGGCTGCTTATTGATGATGAGAAGATCATCATCTTCAAACACCGGGTACACCGGTATATCTTCAGGCTCGAAATCCGACATCTCTTCAGGTAACCTTACCGAAATCACGTCACCAGCCTTGGGTTTCTTCCATCCGAGTACAGGCTCACCATTAAGGTAAATCGCATTGTTCTTTTTCAGTTTTGTACGAAGCCTTGATGAAAAAGTGAAATTATGTCTCACTATATCCTTAATCTCAAACTGTTCATCTTCCGGCTTCGCAACATATACAAACTTATCTGCCATAAAATAAACCAACTATAAGAATTTTGTTTTTACTTTGTTCCAGAAATCGTAGCTTTCAAATCTCAGGAGATTGACATATGTGCTTGCAAGACTCACATTTACTCCGCTGATTCTGTCAAACTTATACTCAAGACTGTCTGCAGCTATTACGATTCCGCCTCTGCTTTCTTCCGGTGAAATACCGATAGTCATATCAGGCGGGAGAAGAATGCTTGATGTAAATGAACGATATGCAGTTGTATTCATAGGTGCAATCGGAGTTACCTGAAGAAGTTTTAATCTCGGGTCAACGATTGAACCGCCGAGTGAATAATTGTATCCTGTTGAACCTGCAGGACTTGCGATAAGGATACCATCACCTGAAAAACGTTCAATAAAACTTCCGCCGATTGAGATATTAAGATGAATGCTGTGTGAATTCTCGCTCTTTATAACGATTTCGTTGAGAGCATGAAGTTCAGTTTTTGCATCACCTGCAATCACAACAGCCTTTACTGTTGACAATGGCTGAAGTGAATATCTTCCCTGACCATAGTTGAAAATAAACTCATCAAGCTGTTCCGGAAGAATTTCCTGAAAGAAACCGAGGTGACCCGTATTAATTCCTATAAACGGAATATGCGGAAAATCGAACTTGTGAATTGCTTCAAGGAACGATCCGTCACCGCCGATACAAACTATAAGTTCAGTATCATCTTCAACTTCTGATACCACAAGATATCCGCTCTTATCAAGTTTCTTTGCAAGGAGTTCTTTTGTTTTCTTTGATACATCCGTATCATTTGTATGTATGTAAATCTTTTTATCCATTACTTAATATCGTTTGCTAATACTTCGAGTACGTGTTCGCTGTCTGAAGGACAGTCTTCAAAAATAAGACCTCTCTTCATATCTGTTTCAGCGCCCTTACCGATAATGAGAACTACGCCGTTTTCAGGTGCTTCAAGAATTGCCGCCTTGATAGCTTCGTGTCTGTCAATGATAATCTTGTAAGCACCGCCTTCTGCTTCGACGTGCTTTGCAATTTCATTTGAAATATCAACAGGTGATTCTTCGCCCGGATCATCTTCTGTAATATATGAACAAGCTGCAAACTTTCCTGCTACAGAGCCGAGTTCCTTTCTGCGGCCGAATGCCTTGTCTCCGGGACTTCCGTATACGATGTGAATAGGACTTCCAGGGAATTCATGAACTGTTGATTCACAAAGTGCCTGAAGGCTCATTCCGTTATGTGCGAAGTCTACGATTACTGTCACGTTCTTGTTTTCAACGAAGAACATCTTCATACGACCTTCAACGTCTGTATTCAAAAGTCCCTTCTTCATTGCAGAAACAGGAATATCCATTGAATATGCCATAGCAATTGCTCCGAGTGCGTTTGAAATGTTATAAACGCCTCTCATATTGAGAACAAACTGTTCATCAAAATCCTTTGTACGAACCTTGAACTTCATATTGATTCCATCCGGTTCAAGGTCATATCCGTAAACATCTGCTTCAGGCATGAAACCAAATGTAAGAACTGTATCGGTTCTCTTCTTTGCTTCTTCATAAATTCTTTCGGCATGGTCTGAATTAAGGTTTACAATTGCAGCCTTACTCTGATCAAAAAGCTTGAGTTTTGAATAGAAATAGTCATCCCAGTCTGAATGTTCAATATCACTTATATGGTCTTCTCCCATGTTTGTGAAGCATGCTGATTCGAACTCAACTCCGAGTGATCTGTGATATTTGAGGGCCTGGCTTGACACTTCCATTACAACCCATTCAATTCCTGAATCATACATATTCTTGAAATGTCTGTGTACTTCAAAAGCTTCAGGAGTAGTTCTTCTTGAAGGCTCGTCTGTCTTGCCGTCGTAAATTCTTACGCTTGAAAACATACCTGGTACAGGGCTTCCTACTGATTCTGCATAAGCATCGAGTATATGCTTGATGAAATAAGTTGTAGTAGTCTTTCCCTTAGTTCCTGTAATACCTACGATTTTGAGCTTTGACTGTACTTCGTTATAGAAGAAATCAGCAATATATGCCATCGCTTCCTTGATATCGCTTACGATGATATATGGCACGTCGCCTGCGATGTCATACTTGATTTCACTCACATATGCAAAAGCGCCAAGTGAAAGAGCATCTTTGAGATACACATCTCTGAAATGGATTCCCTTACAGATGAAAAGTGTTCCCGGAACGATTTCCTTTGAATTGAACGAAATGTTCTCAACCAGTATGTCTGCCTTATCTGAAAGATTTGATTCTACAAAAAGGCCTTTTGCTTTCATATGGTTCTCAAATTCAGCAAGCGTATGTTTTAAATTAACGTCATACATATAACTACCTCCATTGCTGTAACATATACTCTAACTCTTAAATATACTCTGAACTTAAAATATCTTCAACGTACTCACCATCTGACGGAGTATCAACGTAAACAGTGCCTCTCTTCTGGCTTGTTTCCGCACCCTTTCCTATTACAAGGACTACACCGCCTTCAGGTGTTTCGTGAATTGCTCTTCTGATTGCCTCACGTCTGTCAATTATGATATCGTAAGCACCGCCTTCATTTGCAACATGCTTCGCAATTTCATTGCAGATATCAACAGGCGATTCGTCTGCCGGATCATCTTCCGTGATATATGAATGATTACAATATCTGCCTGCGATTTCTCCAAGATCTTTTCTTCTTCCAAACGCTTTACTTCCCGGAGCCCCGAATACTACTGAAATACTGCTGTCAGGATACGCCTGACGAGTTGATTCTGCGAGTGTCTGGAAACTCATTTTGTTGTGTGCATAATCGACGATAATACTGAGTTTTTTGTGTGCTGGTGTATAAAGCTGCACTCTTCCTTCAACACGTGTTTTTGAAAGGCCTTCATATATTTCTTCGTATCCTGCACCCTGAGTCATGGCAAGTGCTATTGCGCCAAGAGCATTTGACACATTGAAAAGGCCCCACATGTTTATCACGAATTTCTTATCGAATTCAGAAGTAAGTACACGGAAATAAATCTTTTCTCCATAAGCCTTGACATCATAACCGAAAACGTCAGCTTCAGGTCTTAAACCGAATGTAATTACTTTTTTTGCACGTTTCTTTGCTTCTTCAAGAATCCTGTCGGCATTTTCCGCATCAAGATTTACAACTGCTACTTCACTTCTTGAGAAAAGTTCTGCTTTCGTATTGAAATAATCTTCCCAGTCCGGATGTTCAACGGGACTTATGTGATCTTCCCCGATGTTTGTAAAGCATCCTGCTTTAAATTCAAGTCCATCAACTCTGTTATACTTGAGAGCCTGGCTTGAAACTTCCATGATAGCAGTATCGATTCCCGAATCATACGCATTCTTTAAATGCTGCTGAACTTCAAAAGCTTCAGGTGTTGTGATTCTTGAAGGCTCGTCTGTCTTTCCGTCATAAATACTAATACTTGAAAGCATTGCCGGAACCGGCTTTCCTTCCTTCTTTTTAACTTCATCCAGAATGTATTTTGTGAAGAATGTTGTTGTAGACTTTCCTTTTGTTCCTGTGATTCCAAGAATCTTAAGTTCCTTTGATACTCCATTGTAATAAAGATTTGCGATATGTCCCATCGCTTCTCTTATATCGCTTACAATGATATACGGAAAGTCACCTTCTTCATCATACTTATTCTCACTTATATAACAGCAGGCACCGCTTCTTAATGCATCCTTAAGATAATCTTCCTTGAAGTGAATACCTTTGCATATAAAAAGTGTATTTTCTACAATATCGTTTGAATCAAATGATATAAAGGAAATTTCTCTTTCTGCCTTATCCATAAGATGTGACTCTGTTACGAGACCATTTAATATAAGCAGTTCTTCGTATTCCTTTAATGAATGTTTCTTATCGAAATAATTCATGTTTTCCCCTTAATCCATGTACTTCTTGTACTTGTAATAATGTCCGAGCATTGACTTTGCAAGTCTTAATCTTCTCTTGAAACTCATATCCGGTTCATAGAAGAGCGGATTTTTCATCTTTCCTTCAGCAATGAGTTTCTTCATTCTGTCTTTATATTCCTGAGGTTTGATGTATTTGAATGCTACGCCCTTAGGAATTACCATCCAGAGATGTTCTTCCTTAACTACGTGGAAAGGAATTTCATTATCTTCAATAAAATCTTCTACAAGGAGTTTTGCAATGTTTGCTCCTGCATTTGTTACGTAGTAATTCGAACGTCCCTGACGAGTATTGATTTCAAATACCTTGTACTTTCCGTCTCTCTGGTCATACTTGATATCAAAGTTTGAAAATCCTTTGTAATTCATATTTTCAAGAAGAGCCTTGAACTGCTTTTCTACAGTCTCGTTTGACTCTGTGATGATTACGGCATGGTTACCGATTCCGTGAGGAGTATGTTCTTCAAGGAGAACATGTCCCAGACACATCATTTTTACCTTACCATTTTTGTCCGAGTAGTTTGTCAAAACTCTCATATAAGTGTCATCACCCGGAATGAAGTTCTGTATAATTATTGAATCTTCATAACCTGCTCCATAAATATCATCGAGAACCTGGTCGACTTCTTCCTTGGTATAAACCTTGTATGCTTTTTTCTGTGTAGCAAACGGATGTCTCCAGTATTCGATACCGTCTGAAGGCTTAACTGCAAAAGGCCCTTCAAAAGGAAGTTTATAGTCATGACCCATTTCCTTCCTGTGAACAAATGTATCAGGATAATCAACACCGATTTCTTCACACATCGCATAGAACTTTTCCTTATTGATAAGTTCATTCATCATGTCGATAGGAATGTATGGTGCAATGATATTTTCCGGATACTTGTCCTTATTTGCACTGATAAGCTGGATATAATTATCACCGCATCCCAGAAGGAAAATAGTTTCATCTTTATGTTCTTCAGCAAACTCAAGGACGAGTTTCAGGAATGTTTCCTGAACATCGGCCTCGGGATCTGCTTTATATTCAATCATTTTGCTTTCAGCAAGCGGCATAGTACCTACAGCTGCTTTTCCGATAGCGTATGTTTTTATTCCGTAAGCTTCATGAAACGCTCTTGCAACACTGTAAACATTGATGTCTGCAGCGAATAAAAGAGGAATAAAGTTCTTTTTCATTTGTATGCTCTCCTATTGAATTTTTATTAGTTCTTAACTATTTATTATACATCTTCTGCCCGTATTTTAGCAACGATTTCATGCCTTAAAGCATCTATTTTTTTGAAGTCCATATTAGGTATATAATACTCTTCGAGTACATCGTGTTCCTTCTTCGCCTGTGCTATGCAATCAATGGCTTTTTTCATTAAAGCATCAGTGAATTCACGACTTTCAAGTATTAATCTCCGCTCTTTTTCAATCACAGTCTCATCAACAAGATCGCTAAGATCAATATGCCTGATTTCCGGATAATCATCGCCTTCTTCACCAAACTGCCATGGTTCGACATCGTGGTATTCATTTACAGTTATGAAGGCAGTTCTGAGTTCCGGAATAACGAGATGTTCGAGCATTATATCAGGCTTGATCGGACAGTAATACTCCTCAACTCCGAAGCCCCTGTAGACCGCACCTTCTGAAACCACCCTCAGTATTCTGTCAGCAGAGAGACCGAAAGGAACGGAAATGAGGTAAATTCTGTTGCAGTTCACTGCAAGATCTTTAAGATTATTGACAAAACCCTTCGGTGTTATAGCACTTGCAAAATACTTTTTTACATTTCCCGGTCTCAGTGATATTTCATAATGCTGGAGCTCTTTTACTACTATAGTTGCTGCAATTCTGTATATTTCAGCAGGTTTTACTGCCGACGAGTAGATATCGGCAAGTAAATCGTACGTCTTTTCTGCAGCAGCAAGATAATTGTAGCCCCTTCCGAACCATGCCCTTATATTTTCATTACACTCGATTACTTCCTTCTTGTTTCTCCTTATCCCTTCCTCATCCCAGTACTCTCCGAGGTGTATGATATTATCTACAGCTCCCGGTGTAACAGGATCCACGATGTGAGGACTTGTCGCATCTATAAAAGCAATTTTTCTGTTCTTAAGTACTACTGCATCAAGCGAGTCCGGATCAGACGAGCAATGCATAAGGTCAACTTCCTCTCCGGATTCGATAAATTCATCGGCAATCTTCATCATGAAAGATGATTTACCTACTCCCGGTCCTCCCTTTATGCACATTATACGATTTGCTTCACGCTGTCCGAGAATAAACTTGTAAAATGAAAAAAATCCCTTGGGTGTGTTGTTCCCAGGGAATAAATGTCTCACTCTTTTCAAACTGCCTTCCCCCTTTTAATCATTTCAATATCATATGCCGGGGAAAAGTAAAATGTGCGGGGAATATCCCCGCACAAGTTAATACTATTCTTCAGTTTTATCTTCTCCAACTATTTCCGCTTCAACAATTTCGATTACTTCTGCTTCGACCGCTTCTTCCTTTGCAGGTTCTGCAGTTTCACCCTGTGCCTGCTTTGTCGGTTCCTTCATATCAGGAATATAATTATATTCTTCAGGATTTTCAGGACGTGTGTATACTGCTTCCTGGCTGAAGATTCCAGGTGTAGGTGCTGGAGGTGGTGATACCGGATCAAGCGGCCATTCACCTGATGCCGGAGCTTCTTTAAGTCTTCCTGTCATCATATCATAAAGTGCCACATTTGCTGTCTGAATGTATGCCGATACTGCCACAAGACCGAGATTAGCTACAAAGAGTACGAGCTCTGATATGAGAAGCTTCGAACCTGTAAGTGAAGTCTGGATAAGTGCTTCAGCTCCCATTCCTGCAACATCTCCCATAGCTCCTCCGACTGAGCTAACTATTGAAGCTCCAAGTAAAGATGCGATGATTGATGATGGAATAAGTGCGAGAAACTGCCATCCGATAAATGATAAATCGAGACAGAAGTTCTTCATAACATTTCCTCTCATAAGTCTCTTACTTTCATTGAGAGCTTCTCTTGCACTGAGCGACGGGTTATCAACCATAATCATGAAAGCCTTGCTGTATCTGTAACTTGCAATCACGCCCGGAATGATAAAGAGAAGTGACCAGAGTGCAGTGAATATTGAAATGTAAAGCATAAGACCAAGAAGCTTTGCAAAACGTTCAAAACCACTGAAAAGCTGTCCGTAATCAGCACCAGTCTTTCTGAAAAAGCTGAGAAGGAATGACGCATAACCGAATGACAATGCACCGCTTACAAGAAGTGTATAAAGACTTGATCCGAAATCACTGCTGAATGCAAAATTAAGGAAATAAATCGGAAGTTCTGCGATTGCAGTATAAATAATAGATCCGATAATAACAAACATCCAGTTTCCCTTAAGAGCATCTCTTGCAATCTTTCTAAGATCCTTGCTCGGCATTGTTACTATAATGTTCTGATTCATAAATTCATGCCCCTTTCTGAAAAAACATTATCATTTTAAAGAATATATGTTATCATGTATATGCATTAACAACTATTATTCACTTTATAAAATTATATCATATTATGCATTATAAAGTAAAATGTAGTGTCGTACAATGCAAAAAACTATGAAATCTGGTGGTCTATTATGACAAAATGTGTAATAATTCCCGCATTTATTGAGGGAGAATTAAAAGAATTATTCAAGGGTTTTGAGAATGAATACGTTATCTGTGCTGACGGAGGATACAAAAAAGCTTTTGACGCAGGCATCCGTCCTGATCTTATCATAGGCGATTTTGATTCATATGGCGGAGATCTTCCTTCAGATATTCCGATAGAGAGACTTCCTGTCGAAAAGGATGATACTGATACCGGAAGAAGTGTTGCCTTTGCTATAGAAGAAGGCTTTACTGATATTACAATTCTCGGTGGTATCGGCGGAAGATTCGATCACACAATGGCAAATGTCCAGACTCTTGCCGGAGCCTGTGACAAAGGAATCAATATCAGAATGATTTCAGACGGTAACGAAATTACAGTAGTGAAAAACGGTACAATCGTAGTTAAAGAACGTCCAGGCTGGAAACTCGGAGTCTTTTCACTTAGTGAAACAGCAACAGGCATTGACCTTGAAGATGTGTATTACTCGTTAAAAAATGCTGCCCTTACACGCCTATTCCCTCTTGGTGTCAGCAATGAATTTCTTCCCGGTAAAGATGCTAAGATTACAGTAAAAGACGGTATGCTTCTCGTAGTAGTTTCAAAGGACTGATATTTCTTTAAAAGTAACGTTTTTATACGTAAGTTTTGTGAAAATTATAACAAAATGCCTTGAATTATCTAGTTTTAAATGTTATGCTATAGATTAGTAATATGTTTAGATTATCCGTAAGGAGTATTAAGAAAGGAAAACAGAAATGTACGAAAACATTAAATACGAAGTTAAAGACGGTATCGCGTATATCACTATCAACAGACCACAGGCTATGAACGCTCTCAACTGTGACGTTCTTAATGAACTCTACTGCGCATTCGGTAAGGTAGAAGCTGATGCTGAAATCAAGGCTGCTATCCTCACTGGAGAAGGCAAGGCATTCGTAGCTGGCGCTGACATCGCTCAGATGAAGGACATGGACGCTATCGAAGGTAGAAACATGATGATCCTCGGCCACAAGGTTATGAACTACATGGAATCAATCGAAAAGCCAATCATCGCTGCAGTTAACGGATTTGCTCTTGGTGGCGGATGCGAACTCGCTATGGCTTGCGACTTCAGAATCGCTTCAACAAAGGCTAAGTTTGGTCAGCCAGAAGTTAACCTCGGAATCATCCCTGGATTCGGTGGAACTCAGAGACTCCCTAGACTCGTTGGCAAGCAGTTTGCTAAGTACCTTATCATGACTGCTGACATGATCGATGCTGCTACAGCTGTTGACGCTGGTCTTGCTCTTAAGGCTGTAGAACCAGAAGAACTCATCGCTGCTGCTGAAGAACTTGCTAAGAAGATCATGAGCAAGGCTCCTCTCGCAATCGCTGCTGCTAAGACTGCTATCAACGTTGGTTACGACCTCGATATGAAGACAGCTAGCCAGTTCGAAATCGAAATGTTCACTGCTCCATTCGCTTCACAGGATAAGGTTGAAGGTATGACTGCATTCCTCGAAAAGAGAGCTGCAGAATTCAAGTGCAAATAATAAAAACAATTATAAATAATTAAAGGCTGCCATCAGGTGAACTAGTAAACTTAAAGTAGACAATGTAAAAAATGCATTGTCTACTTTTTTAGTGTTAAAATATATGCGGAGGTGATTCTATGGGTAGAAACAAGGGCGGAGAGAACAGGAAATGGACTAATGAAGAAAGATTAAGGTATGTTTTAATGTGTGAAGAACAACACATTCCAGTAAGAAAGTTAGCTCGTGATTTTGATATTCCATACGGAACTCTCGATGGATGGATTAGAAAATATCGCATTGGAGGAATTGAGGCAATTAATTCTAAACGACTTCGTACTGGCAATCGTTTTGCGGCAATACATACAAGCAAATCTCTATCAGAAGAAGATAGATTGAGACTTATGGTTGAAAAATTAGAGATTGAAAATGAAAGGTTAAAAAAAGGATACATAGTGAAAGGAGTTGGTGCCTGCAAGGAGTTCGTTACTTTAAACGAATGGAATACCAGATAATTGACCAGCTGAAGGATAGATATTCAATACTTGAATTGTGTCGTGCTATGGATGTCAATCGTTCAGGATATTACAAGTGGAAGGAACGTCAGGGCAAGAAAAATATTTATGAGAAGAATCGCGAAGAATTAACTGTTCTTCTTAAAGAAGCTCATGAAAAGCATAGATCATATGGATATCACAGATTAGCTACAATGATTCGAAATGAAACAGGCTGGTTGTTTTCGGATAATCTGGCACATAAGTGCTGCAAGTATGCTGGCATACGAGCTCGTGTTCGTCATTACAACTGGAAGAAAACGCTTATGGGCCAGGAACACAAACAGTTTCCAAACATAGTGAAGGGAAAGTGGAATGCAAAGCATCCGCTGGAAATTGTCGTGTCCGATATGACCATAATTCGCCATAAAGGAATTAAATACGAATGGACTTACATGCTTGATACATTCAATAACGAAATCATCGCAAGCCATCTTTCGAATATTCCAGGAGATCGACGTCCATATTTTGATTGCTTGGCAGATTTGACAAAAAAGATAAAGGAACAGAAAAAACCTGTCATTTTGCACACCGACCAAGGTTCAATCTATTCCTCCAGGGCATTTAATAATGCTCATGAAAAGTATAACATAATTCGTTCAATGTCGCGAGCAGGAAAACCAACAGATAATCCTATAATTGAATCAATCAATGGATGGATTAAAGCAGAAATGTATTCTGAAGGATGGCACAAAAGATATTCAACTGCTTCTGAGATGATTGAAACGTATGTAAGTTACTTCAACAACATCAGACCAGCATATGCCTTGCAATACAAAAGCCCTGTTCAATTTAGAATTGAACAAGGCTTCTTGTGATTTTTTTATTGTCTACTTTGTGTTGACAAGTTCACCATCAGGCAGCCTTTTTATTATTAGTACAAATCTTCACCCTTCTTGACTGTAAGTAATCCGAAGATTGTTGCAAGAATAGCACATACAAAACAAATTATCAGGAGAATGAAGAATCCGTTTCCTCCAGGAATATCGGAAATAACTCCGAATACAACACCTATTACAGCACCGAGAAGTGATCCGTACATATTAATATTTCCGAGGATTTTACCGTATTCCTTAGTGCCGAATACATGCATGATAAGAAGCGGTAAAAGAACCGGACCTGCTGCATACGAAATACCGAAAAATGCTGAACCTATTGGCATAAGGTTGTACATTCCGAGTGCTCCGAAGACATAGAAAAGTCCGAGACCTATCGCAGGGAAGAAGTTTGCTACGAAGACACCGATATTTACATTTTTATCAAAGAGCATTCCTGTTGTATTTTTACCAAGAAGAATACCAAGACCTACTACACTTGAAAGTAAAGCACCGAACGTAATTGATAATCCGAGTGATGTTGCATACGAAGGAACAAACGAAGTAAAACATGTTACTACGCCTACTCCAAGATTCATTAATACCAGGAACCAGAAAGCCATTGTCTTGTTTGCTTCTGCAGCAGTAAGTCCCCTCTTTTCTGTCTCTTCAGGAACAAAGTTACTTACAGTAGTTCCCGGGATTTCACTGTATCCGTAAGGCTTGAGCCCTTTCTGTGACGGATAATCTCTGAGTACGAAAATTACGAGAGGAAGCGGGATACAAGCTATCAGAATCGCATAAAGCATATAAGTCGCCTGCCAGCTGTGTGATTCCATAAATCTTCCGGCAACATTGTTCCAGACAATACCACCAACACCAGACATTGAAGAAGCAAGTCCTACGAAAAGTCCTCTTCTTACGTCAAACCAGCGATTGATGATAGTAGGAACTACCATAAGCATCATAAGTGAATGTACTATTCCATGAAGAATTCCTGTGAAATAAAATACAAATACACTTCCTGCATTTGCCTGAATAACATACGCTGAAATCTGGAGAAGAAGGAAAAGTATAAGCATTTTTCTGAAACTGAACTTTTCCATAAGTGTTCCAACAAGCGGTGAAAAAATACCCATTACAATCGACATTATTGTACCGGAAACCGCAAAAACACCTCTTCCTACTCCGAAATATTCACTTACAGGTGTATAGAATATTCCGTTGCAGCTGAAATAAAGCGATACACTTACAAAAGTGATCGAGCAACATGAAATAAATACTAAAAACGCGTAGTGAAATCTGCCGCCATTCTTAGCTTCTTTTAATTCTGAATTTGTCATTTTTACCTCATAAATCTAAAACCAAAAATAAAGAGACTCTACAATAGAGTCTCTCACATCTTAACATACTTTTTACACTATTAAAATACAATTGCTAAATGTTATAATATTCAGTTAATGACATAAAAACGTAAATTTATAACACTTTGCTTAAGAATTCCTTAGTTCTTTCTTCCTTAGGATTATCAAAGATCTGTTCAGGTGTTCCCTGTTCAACAATATAACCGCCATCCATGAATAAAACTCTGTCAGCTACTTCTCTTGCGAATCCCATTTCATGTGTTACAACTATGAGAGTCATTCCATCAGCTGCAAGTCCCTTCATTACATCAAGTACTTCCCCTACCATTTCAGGGTCAAGAGCTGATGTAGGTTCATCGAAAAGCATATATGCAGGATTCATTGCAAGCGCTCTTGCAATGGCAACTCTCTGCTTCTGTCCACCTGAAAGTGATGATGGGAACTCATTAGCCTTATCAGCGAGTCCTACTCTTTCAAGAAGTGCCATAGCGATTTCATTTGCTTCTTTTTCGCTCTTGCCGCCTACTTTTACAGGTGCCACTGTGATGTTCTTTAAAACTGACATATGAGGGAAGAGATTGAACTGCTGGAATACCATTCCCATTTTCTTTCTGAGTTCGTTGATATTCTTGGCATTAAATGCTTCTCCATCAACAATAACTTCACCGCCTGTAGGTTCTTCAAGAAGATTGAGGCAACGAAGGAATGTACTCTTACCTGAACCTGAAGGTCCGATAATTACTACTACTTCACCGTCTTTTATAGTTTCATCTATGTCTTTTAATACTTCGAGATTACCGAAGCTCTTTTTTAAATTCTTTACTTCTACCATGTCACTCCAACACCCTCCTTCTTTAAGAACATTCTCTGCTTGAATGTAGTCTTTTCAACAGTCTTAGTTTCTGTTGACATCTTCTTTTCAACAACTCCTACAAGCTTTGAAAGAGGAATTGTGAGGAGCATATATACGAGAGCTACTCCGATATATGCAGGGAAAGTATTGAAAGTTGCAGCATTCCAGAGTGCACCCTTTCTTAAGATTTCACGAACGCCTACATATGAGAGTACGCAAGTTTCCTTAATAAGAGTAATAAATTCATTTGCAAATGCAGGAAGTACGATTCTTAATGCCTGAGGAATGATGATGAGTCTCATTGAAAGTCCATGGCTCATACCAAGTGATCTTGCAGCTTCCATCTGTCCCTTGTCTACTGCCTGAAGACCGGATCTGATGATTTCAGCAACGTATGCTCCACTGTTACATCCGCATACGATGATTGCCGGAATAATAAGATGAGGCCATTTGAATTCTATATTGTTTGTCTGAAGAAGCTGAGGTATACCGTATGCAAAAATCAAGGCCTGTACAAGCATTGGCGTACCTCTGACAATTTCAATATATGCAGTTGCGATCATTTTTAATACAGTAAACTTTGACATCTTCATAAGTGCGAGGCAAAGACCGAGAAAAATACCGATAAGTACTGCAATAAGGCTTACAAAGAGTGTAACAGGTACTCCACCAAGTGCGATAGTAAAACCCTTAACATATAACTCCATAGAAATCAAGTCTCCTTTTTTAATATATATTCAGAATATTCTTGCATATTCTATCATTCAAATTTATAAATATACAAAACTTACAACATTAATAAATATACACTCTTTTACCTAATTATTCAAGTGTTTTTGTGTAATAATCATAATATTTTTTTATAAAGTTAATATTCAACTATATTTTTAGTTATTGGATAACAAAAAAATGTACTATTTCACTATATCATCATACTGTTTTTAAGCCGAAAAAAGTACCAAAGCCTGAATAGGCTTTGGTACTTATAAACAATCTTGTCTCAGATCTTTAAAGGACTATTTGTTTGATAAGTATTCGTGAATACCCTTAGCAGCGTCCTTACCAGCTCCCATAGCGAGGATTACAGTTGCAGCACCTGTTACAGCGTCTCCACCTGCGAATACGCCTGGCATTGAAGTCTGGCCAACGTCTTCAGTAGCAACGATTCCGCCCTTTCTTGAAATTTCAAGAGCAGGAGTTGTTGAAGGAATAAGTGGGTTAGGATCTGTTCCGAGTGACATAATTACGAGATCGCATTCGATTTCGAATTCTGATCCAGGAACTTCTACTGGTCTTCTTCTGCCTGATGCATCAGGTTCACCAAGTTCCATCTTGATGCACTTAACGCCCTTAGCCCATCCGTCTTCTCCAACGATGATTTCTACAGGGTTAGTGAGGAGATCGAAGATAACTCCTTCTTCCTTAGCGTGGTGAACTTCTTCAACTCTTGCAGGAAGTTCTTCTTCTGATCTTCTGTATACGATATGAGTTTCAGCACCAAGTCTTAAAGCAGTTCTTGCAGCGTCCATTGCTACGTTACCACCACCAACTACAACTACCTTATCTCCTCTAGCGATAGGAGTGTCATAGTTTTCGTCGAATGCCTTCATGAGGTTGTTTCTAGTAAGATATTCGTTTGCTGAGAATACTCCGCAAGCTGCTTCGCCAGGGATTCCCATGAACTTAGGGAGACCAGCACCTGAACCGATGAATACAGCGTCGAATCCTTCTTCGTTCATAAGTTCGTCGATAGTTACTGACTTACCGATGATAACGTCTGTTTCGAGCTTAACGCCGAGTGACTTAACGTTTTCAACTTCTGGAATAACTACTCCGTCCTTAGGAAGTCTGAATTCAGGAATACCGTAAACGAGTACTCCACCTGGCTTATGTAAAGCTTCGAAGATTGTTACGTCATAGCCGAGCTTAGCAAGGTCTCCTGCGCAAGTTAATCCTGCAGGACCTGAACCGATAACAGCAACCTTCTGTGCCTTCTTTTCTGTAGCTGGTGTAGGCTTGATTTCGTTTTCTCTAGCCCAGTCTGCTACGAATCTTTCGAGCTTACCGATTGATACAGCTTCACCCTTGATTCCGCGGATGCACTTACCTTCACACTGGTTTTCCTGTGGGCATACACGACCGCAAACTGCAGGGAGTGATGATGATTCACTGATAACCTTGTAAGCTTCTTCGAACTTACCTTCCTTAACTTCTGCGATGAATGCAGGGATGTTGATGCTTACAGGGCATCCTTCAACGCACTTTGCATTCTTGCAACCTAAACAACGCTGAGCTTCTTCTACAGCTTCTTCAGCATTGTATCCTAAACATACTTCTTTGAAGTTTGTTGCTCTAACTTTTGGATCCTGTTCTCTAACTGGAACTTTCTTTAATACATCTGCCATTTCGTGCACCTCCTAGCAATTTCCGCATCCGCCTGAATGTGTATCGCCTTCCTGTAACTTGAGGAGAGCTCTACCTTCAGCAGTCTTGTACATAGCCTGACGCTTCATAGCCTGGTCGAAGTCAACCTTGTGACCGTCGAATTCAGGACCGTCAACGCATGCGAACTTAACTTCGTCGCCTACGATAACACGGCAAGCTCCGCACATACCTGTACCGTCAACCATGATTGGGTTTAATGATACGATTGTAGGGATGTTGAGCTTCTTTGTAGTGAGGCAAGCAAACTTCATCATGATCATTGGTCCGATTGCGATTGCTACATCATACTGCTTTCCGTCTTCATTAACGAGCTTTTCGATGCATGCAGTTACCATACCGTTGAAGCCGTAGCTTCCGTCATCTGTACAAATGTAGAGGTTACCAGCAACCTTTTCCATTTCCTTTTCGAGGATGATGAGATCCTTAGTCTTTGCACCAACGATAACGTCAGCGTCAACGCCGTGTTCGTGGAGCCACTTAACCTGTGGATATACTGGAGCTGTTCCAACACCACCTGCTACGAAGAGGATCTTCTTATTCTTAACTTCTTCGAAATCGTCTGTAACGAGTTCTGATGGCTGTCCGAGAGGGCCTACGAAGTCAGCGATGTAATCGCCTTCCTTGAGGTCAACCATCTTCTGAGTTGATGCTCCTACAGGCTGGAATACGATTGTAACTGTACCAGCTTCTCTGTCGTAATCACAGATTGTGAGAGGAATTCTTTCTGAATTTTCATCAAGTCTAACGATGATGAACTGTCCTGGTTCACAATGCTTTGCTACTCTTGGAGCATGAACAACCTTTAAGTAAATATTTGCAGCGAGCTGCTCTGCCTTTAAAATCTTAAACATTCTTTTCCTCCTGGAATATGCTTTTTTATCTCATTATTTAATCATATATTAAAAGCCGACAAATTTCAACACCATTCTGGTAATTTGTTGGCTTTTAATTGTTAATATTTATTTATTGAAATGCTTGATATCAGCCGTTTCTGCGGACTCATCCGGTTATATTGCTGCAATAAGCATTTCAAGCGCAAGATTCTGACCTATAAGGCCTGATTTTATATTTTTGTCCGTGTCATATGCACTGCTTACCGCTTTCTTTAAAGCTTCCACAGTGTACCTTTCACCGATTCCGAGAGCTTTTCTGACTCTGAATTCATGCACACCGAGCATTTTAACAATTTCAGGTGAAGACATTCCCTTCTCCCTTAGCTCCTTGACATCGAGAGTAAGCTCGTACTGTGATATTATCATTCCAAGGATTTTATATACACTCTCGCCCTTTCCGAGAATACTGTAAAGAAGTTTGTATGCTTCACCTTTCTTTCCTGAACTGATAGTATCCATAAGCGCAAAAATATACGATTCGAGATTGCCGGAGATTATACCGAGTACATCATTTGCAGTAATTTCCGGTCCTTCACTGTGAGCAATTATCTTCATAAGGTCATTTTCGAGATTGAAGAGTGTATAGTCTGTTTCTTTGTGATAATAGCCGCTGCCCTGAATGATTTCATTTATGACTGAAGTCTTGCAGACCTTTCCCGCATTCTTGAATCTCTTGATAATAAAAGCTGTGAGGTCTTTTTCATTAAGCGTATCAAAATCATACACCACGCCTGAAGCATCAATCGTTTTGTAAAGTTTCTTTCGCTTGTCAGGTGTATCACATGTCATTATAAGAATAGTGCTTTCCGGAATATGCTTCATATAATCAGCAAGCATCGTCTCATTATCGTCCGTAAAACCTTTCATTCTTTTGCCTTCAAGCGGTGCAAAACCAGAAACAAGTATTACTCTTCTCGGAGAAAACATGCTCAGTGTTTCGCATGCTTCTATAATAGCCTGAGCTGTTGCAGTTTCATCTGAAAGGCGCACAAAGTCAAAGGCAGCCATAGCTTCATTTACATATTTTTTTGATATGAGATCAGCTGCCCAGTCAACGAGATACTGCTCTTTGCCGCAAAGAAGTACAAGGCTCGGAATCTCTCCGGCCTTCATGTCCTGCGTTATTCTTTTAAAAGCATGTTCTGATACTGCCTTTGCCATCGATAATTACTGCTCCATTCAAATCATTTCTATAAACCATTATACCTTTTTGCAGGCAATTTTCAATCAATGTTTTGTCGGGATGTCCGTAGTTGTTTTCGCCTACCTGAAATACAATAACTTCAGGCGATGCAGCCTCAAGGAATTCGTCACACGTACTGTATTTGCTTCCGTGATGTGCTGCTTTAAGTATAGTACAGTCGAGATTCTTACCGTATTTCGATATTAATTTTTTCTCAGCCTCAGAATCAATATCGCCAGTCATGAGAACGGACATGTCATCATAATGAAGCTTAATAATCAGAGAGCTCTGGTTTTCATCGTCTTCTCTTTCAAGTATATGATACTCGGCTCTTGTCATTCGCACGGGACTGAGAACTTCTGCATATACATTATCACCGAGTTCAGCAATATCGCCTGCTTTTACATAAATAATATCTTCCTTTTTAAGTCCTGTCTCTTTCAGAATACTATCTTCGTTAATTATATTTCCTTCGTAGAGGCACAGTTTTCTTACCATCCCTTCCCTGCAAAGAGATACTATACCATCATAATGATCAGTATGAAGATGCGTCACAAATGCGATATCAATGTACCTGACTCCGTTCTTAAGAAGATATGGTTTGAGTGTTTTCATTCCTGTATCATAAGAAACACTACCGCCGCCGTCAATCAGATAATTGCCGGTTTCTGTTCTTATATGAAGACAGTCACCCTGCCCTACGTCAACAAAAACAAGTCCGTCATCTTTTACCCTGTCATCAAATGTAATTCCCGAAAACAATGCGACGATAACAATAATACATATCGCAAAGATAATTCTTTTATACATTTTCCTTGATGACCATATTACGAAAGTTTCGCTGCATACTCCGAAAACAAATCCGTAGTACAGTATCATGGTGCTTATTCCGGGACTTACAACATCAAAAGTAAACAAACCGTCAGCATAAGTAACCTCATTAATCAGAATGATTATTTTTACAAGTATCTCCGGTATTAAAAGAACTGTTTCCTGAATAGACGTTACTACATTCAGACAATCAAAAACAGGAAGCATCACCATAAGCACAACTCCGAACGGTACAAGCAGCCCTGTCAGATATATAATCGGTATGTTTGCTATAAAGGCTCCGAGTGAAAAGTAATTAAAAGTATATGCTGTCAGCGGAAACATGCCTATCTGTACTGAAACCATTGCGGTAAAACTATTGTCAAGATATTCCCTTATTGCACTTCCGATAACTGCTATTGAAAACACAGCAAGATATGACAACTGAAATCCACTGTTATATATGCAGTACGGATTTATGATTACATTTACAATCATGCAGAAACAGGCGGCAGAAATCATGTCATATCTTCTGTTAACAGCTTCTGCGGACATATGAATCAATATCATGATAACTGCTCTTACGACAGATGGTGAAAATGATGATAATGCTGCATAAAAGGCAAGAATAGCACCATTAATCAGAAGTGCACTTTTCTTCCTGTCAGGTTTTATAAACCGGCTCATAAACTCATATACAGCACCGACATGAAGTCCGCTTACTGCAAGGACATGAGCCGTACCATTCTGACGGAATTCTTCGTAGATTTCATCATCAAATGATGCCTTATCTCCAAACATCATAGCTGAGATGAAACTGATCGTTTTACTATCTGATAATTCTTCGAGAAGTTCTGTAAAATAACCTTTGTATAGTGCAACATACGAGAGATATCTATGATACAGGTTCTCAGAAACCCCTGTGACTTCAAGCTGGGAACATTTAAGTTCCGTAATTACTTCTATCCCGCGGCTTCTAAGATACAGATTGTAATCAAAACATCCCGGATTCCTGCGTCCCTGAGGAATGCTGACAATGCTTCTGAACCTGACATCTTTTCCTGTGAGATCATAATACTTTTCTATGCTTTCCCCTCTTACATTTTCTATATTTCCGGTAAGTGATAATAGTATTTTTTCTCCTTCAGGTGTCATGACTTCAAGTGAAAACTTATTTTCTTCCTTTTCTTCACTACTTAAAACGACTCCTGTAATTTCATTTACATATCCGGCTTTGTAATAGTAAAACGAATGAGAATCATCCAGTTTTGTAAAAGTAAAAGAAAGGATTAAAGCAATTACACAGATTGCTGTGAGTGGTCTTCTCATGTTAAACAGTTTTGAGAAATACCAAGTTCCCTATTTACATATATTTCCATTTTATATTATCCTTATAAAACTTTCAATATTTGTTAATAACTTATATGGAACTTTTTAACTGCTTTATCTGTCTAAAGTAAAGATACCTGCAATGTTGCCAAAACATGGCTGGTGTGATATAATATGATGTCTAACTATGACTATTGTGATGTTTAACATCGCTTTCAGATAAGGCAGGTGATTATTTTGAGTGATGATTTCAACAAGAACAAACAGCAGGAAATCGATGATTTCTTAAACCAGTTCAATGAAATTACCGAAGGACTAAATATAAAGAGCGATGATAAAAAGGAGGAAGCTATTTCCGAATTTCTTACTGAATCCGAGGATCAGCCTCAGAGAATGACAAGAAGCGAAAGACTTAAGGACGAAAAGCAGAAAAAGCGCGACAGCAATAAGCTTTCTGCCGTTGGCGCAGGCATCTCCGGAAAAATCAAGTCAGCAGCTTCAGGGCTAAAGAATAAGTCAGTTGAAAACACTACAGAAGACGGAAATACGGAAGGCTCACCTTCCGAGGCTAAATCAGACATGGGCGGAACAAGACGAAAGAAAAAGAAATACAAGCTTAATATAAAGAAGATTATACGTAATCTTTTCATTCTGGGTATAGTATTCTGTCTCATCATAGGCGCATGGGTTGCTTCAATTATCATGAAGCTTCCACCTATCAATCCTGACAACATTTACTCAATGCTTTCAGAAAGCTCGGTGCTCTATGATGATGAAGAAAATATAATCGCAACTGTCGGCAGTAGCGAAACACGAACAAATGTTGAGTATTCAGACCTTCCTGACCATCTTGTTGACGCTTTTATCTCAATCGAAGACAAGACTTTTGAAACACATAAAGGTTTCAATATCATCCGTATCTTCGGTGCTATAAAGGATGCGATGTTCAACGGCGGTCACATCGGCGGAACAAGTACAATCACTCAGCAGCTTGCCCGTAATATCTACCTTTCTTCAGAACGTTCGATGGAAAGAAAGATTGCAGAAGCCTACTACACTATCATTATCGAAAAAGAGCTTTCAAAGGAACTTATCATGGAAGCTTACCTCAACACAATCAACTTCGGTTTTGACTCATACGGTGTACAGACAGCTGCTCAGTCATATTTCTCAAAGGATGTAAATGAGCTAACATTACTGGAATCAGCTGCACTTGCTGCTCTTCCTAAGGCACCTTCGGATTATGCTCTTATCAAGAAGCTTGATCCGGAAAACGTTGATCCTGAGACACATGTAATCATCCACGAAGGTGACGATTATACTTATGTTTATAATGGTGATGCTTCGGCAAGAAGACGTAATCAGGTTCTCGCAAACATGTGCGAATTCGGTTATATAACTGAAGAAGAAAAGGAAGCTGCTCTCGCAGAAGACCTTCTCACGCACATGAACCCTAACATGCGAAGCCTCAATGAAGTTTCATCATACTTCGCAGACTATGTAATCAACGAAGTAATCAACGATTACGCAGAACTTCACAACCTCAAGTATGCGGAAGCAAAAGAAAAGATTTACTCAAGCGGCCTCAGAATTCATACAACTATGGACTCTGATATCCAGAAGATTCTCGATGAAGAGTTTTCAAACAACTCAAACTTCCCTAAGGTTGCAAATTTAAGTAAAGACAGAAACGGAAACATTCTCGGCGGTAACGGAAAGATTCTTCTTTATGATTACAACCACTACTTCAATGAAGACGGTACATTCACATTTGCTGATGATGAATATAAATGGCTTGATAACGGAGACCTCATGCTCTACGGAGGAAAGCGTCTCAACTTCTACAAGACTACAGTTCAGGGCGAAATCGATATCTCAATCGAATTCAAAAACATGTACACCCTCGAAGATAATGTTTTCTACAGCATTCAGGGAGGTGTAATCCTTATCCCTCAGCAGTACAAGACAAGAGATGATGATGGAAACTGCATCATTTCGAAGGAACTCTTCGAAAGTGAAAGCTACGTAAATTACATCCAGAAGAATGAAAATGGTGCTCCATATGTGACAAGCGGATATTATTCACTCAAGCAGAAAGTTGTACAGCCGCAGTCGGCGATGGTTATTACTGATTTTGAAACCGGTCAGGTCAAGGCTATGACAGGCGGAAGAAACACTATCGGTCAGAAGCTTTACAACAGAGCCGTAAATCCACGTCAGCCTGGTTCATCAATCAAGCCTATCGCAGTATACGGACCTGCCCTTCAGCAGAGTTATGAAGTTTTACAGGGCGGCAGCACTCCTGTATTTGAAACAATTGATAATGCAGGTAATGTTGTTCCTAACAGCTACGGTAAGTTCTGGACTGCAGCATCAGTTATCGACGATGCTCCACTCCTCTTCGAAGGTCGTATCTGGCCGTCAAACTGGTATGAAGGATACAAGGGACTCCATACATTCAGAGAATCAGTTCAGCAGTCAGTTAACGTAAATGCTGTAAAGGTACTCCAGCAGGTAGGTGTACAATATTCAGCAGACTTCCTTGAAAAGGTCGGCGTAACATCTGTAGTAACAAGTGGCGAAATCAATGATATGAACGCTTCAGCTCTCGCTCTCGGCGGAATGACAAGCGGTATCTCACCTCTTGAAATGTGTGGAGCATATAGCGTATTCGTAAACGAAGGAACTTATGTAGAACCTATTGTTTACACACATGTAACAAATAAGAATGGTGAAACAATCCTTGAAAATATTCCTGAAACTGAAGAAGTTCTCGATCCTGGTGTTGCTTTCATCATGACTGATATTTTAAGAACAGTAGTAACTGAAAGTTTCGGTAACAAGGCTTCAATCCCTAACCAGCCTGTAGCCGGAAAGACAGGAACTACAAACGATAACTACGATATCTGGTTTGTAGGTTTCACTCCTCAGTACACTGCATCTGTATGGATTGGTAATGACGTCAATATCGAGCTTTCAAGAGGTTCTGATGCAGCCTGCGAAGTATGGGGCAAGGTTATGAAGCGTGTATGCGCTAGTATCCCTACAGAAAGCTTCCCTGCTCAGCCTTCAAATGTTGTTTCAGTACAGATTGATACAAAGAGCGGACTTATTCCTACAGAACTTTCACTCCTCGACGAAAGAGGAACTGTAAGATATGAATACTTTATCGCAGGTACAGAACCGACTGAAACAGATAACGTTCATACTTACGCAACAGCATGTTCATACACAGGATATCTTGCTACACCATACTGTGGTTCAACTTATTCAAGATACGGTGTAATGAGACCTTACGGAGCTGATCCTGTAGTAACTGATATCGTATATGAAATTCCACATTACTACTGTAATCTCCACAATCCGGACACTTCACTCTACCCTACAGATCCGTACTACGGAATGATGTATGATGATAAACTCGGATGGGTTCAGGATCCTGCTTTTGTAGCACCTGAAATTACAGACCCTATCGTAACTGATGATCCTCTTACAATGGAAGATATCATGAACGGAGATCAGGGAACAGACCAGCAGCCTGATCCAGGAATAGTGACAAACCCTGTTACTGAACCGGACCCTGTTATTCCTCCTTCGGAAGAACAGGAAGCACCTGACTGGTTATAACACTTAATCAAAAAATATTAAAGGTCGAAGCGTTTGCTTCGACCTTTTCTTATATGTCTGTTTTTACAGTCTCTGTAAGCCCTGTAAGTGTTCCTGCAAGGCCCTGGAGCTCGCTCGGGATTATAATCTTTGTCGCATTTCCGTCTGCCATCGTTTCGAGCGTCTTTAAGCTTTCGTATCTTATTACTGCCTCTGTAGTACCGAGCGATTCACTTATAGCACCGAGTCCTTCTGCAGTTGCTTTCTGAACTATTCTGATTGCCTGCGCTTCTGCATCGGCCTTTGTCTTTATTGCTGTAGCTTCCGCTTCCGCCTGCATTCTTATAGTTTCTGCCTTTGCTTCTGCAGCTAATACAGCTGCTCTCTTCTCACCCTCTGCGATGTTTATCTGTGCTTCCTTTTTACCTTCTGACTGAAGTATTGCTTCACGCTTTTCACGTTCTGCCCTCATCTGCTTTTCCATCGCATCCTTGACATCCTTAGGCGGGTCTATATTCTTCACTTCAACTCTTATAATTTTGATACCCCAAGGATCTGTCGCAAGGTCGAGAGTTTCACGCATCTGCGAATTTATTTCGTCTCTTCCCGTAAGAGTCGAATCAAGGTCCATCGAACCTACGATATTTCTGAGTGTTGTCGCAGTAAGATTTTCAACTGCGCTGATCGGACGTTCTGCACCGTAAGTAAGAAGCTTTGCATCGGAGAATGTCAGATATACAACACTATCGATCTGCATCGTTACATTATCCTTTGTGATTACTGACTGCGGTGCGAAATCTATTACCTGCTCCTTCATCGTTACCTTGTTCGCAATCCTGTCGATAAAAGGTATCTTGATATGAAGCCCTGTGTCCCATACAGCATGAAATGAACCGAGTCTTTCAACTACATACTGCATTGCCTGCGGAACGATTACTACGTTCCTTACAATAACTGCAACTAATGCAGCAAACAATAATACTAAAGCTACACTTGAAAAAAAGTTACCCATTTTCTTTCCCCCTTAATTAATTTACTTGCTTTGAACATATGCGAGGCTACCCTCTATTTTTACGAGAGTAACAATACTGCCTTTTTCAATAATTTCTTTTTCATTAACGTTTTTCGCAGTCCAGATCTGCCCGCTTATCGAAACAGCTCCCTTTCCTGCGAGAGTGTCTATCGTTTCAACGACTGTAAACTCATTACCTATGTACCTGTCAAAGTTTGTCGGAATCTTCTTGTCCTTGAGTTTGCTCTTCCAGATTTTTTTAAAAAGAATCATCCCGATGGCAGATGCGATAATGAATATTATAACTTGTACTGTCGTTCCTGCTCCGAGCGCCAGCGCACACAGTGCAAGACCTGCTGCAACCGCAAACCAGATTGATACGAGCGCAACCGTAAGCACCTCGATTATGATGCAGGCAACAAGTATCACAACCCATAATACTGCCACATTTTCTCCCTCCCTTATTTATTTCTTTGAAAACAGTATACCAATATCTACAGTCCATAACAACAGACAAAAAGTGCATAATATGCCACACTTTATGCACAACAAGTGTAAAAAAAACAGGAGAATGCTTTAAACATTCTCCTGTAATAATCTCCATTAATCGACTGCCGCATTCTTAAGAAAATCATCCTTTGCAGTACGGTACTGTTCATAATCTTCACACACAATCAGAATTACAACATCATCGACCTGCTCTACTATTGCGTTTGAAAGCTTTTCTACTTCGTCAGGTGCATAGTTTTCATAGCTCTTGATCTGAGCATCAATTCTGTCAACGAGCACTGCACCGACCTTTGCTGCCTGGTCCTCATTTTCTACCGATATAACGGCAATTTCTTCAGCTGTGGCACCAGTACTCATGTACACGCTTAAATCGTCGTAATCGTTCTCTGTGAGCCCGTAGAGACTATATAAAACTCCAGCTGCATCATCATCGACTTCAGTCATGATATCGCCGAATTCAATCTTTGCAAGAAGTGTAGCTGCAAAAGCATCTTCATCAAGATCTCTCGTATAAGGGTTATAATCCTGAGTCCCTCCGCCACATGCAGCAAGAGTCATTATCGTTGTGAGCACAAGCACTAATGTTATTATTTTCTTCATAATTTCCCCCATCAATTTACAGGTTTTATATCTACCAGTTATTATTCAGTCATTTCTGCCAGATTATTCGCCCAGATGATACAGTATTCCTTCGAGAAGTGAACACCATCAAATGAGCCGTCAGGAATCAGCGCACCGTCACTTCCTACAAGTCCATTGTCCGGATTCACATATGTTACGTCAAGATTCTCAGTCATTTCATAAATATGCGAATTATACCAGAATATCTGTCCGTTATTAACATATTCATGATTGTCTGATTTTTCCTGTGTAACGGGTATGAGAGCCTGAACATATATCTCTGATTCGGGCTGAAGTTCCTGCACCATAGCGATAAGTAATTCGTACTGCTCAATGAATTCTTCAATATATTTCATACCGAGATCATTCATTCCAAGGCCTATATATACTTTGCTGTAATCATTCTGCTCAAGAAGTTCCCTGATTGAAACTGAAATTCCGCCAGGCATATTTACAGTTTCGCCATTAACGATTTCGTACATTGAAAGACCTTTGGCGCAAAAAAAGTCAGCTCCCTTGATTCCTGAATAAAGCTGAAGTCCTTCTGTTCTCGAATCACCGATGAAAAGTGCATTTTCAAATACTGAATAATCTCCTGCTTCAGCTACAGGTACATACGAATTGTTTGTTTCCTCATCATATTCATCGATGTTGCTATCGTTATCTGTTTGATCACTCTCGCCCGATTCTTCATGAGTGTTGTCCATTATTATTACATCCTGATCATCATCCTGATCTGAATCAACATATGTTCCGTGACAACCCGTTAAAGTAAACATCAACGAAATAATTAATAAGAAGATTACTGAAAGTAGTTTTTTTCTGTCCATCCCGATACTCCTTAAGCAAATGAATCAACTCTTGTAATTATACACCATCGTGAATTCTTGTACATCACTTTTTCGCTATAAAACGAGTTATTTTTCCGTAAAAATGTTTCATTGCAACTTCAAAAAAGAACCGGGCGACAGTTTTTATATCTGCCGCCCGATTCATGAGACTTGCTATTAAAATTTGTTTGAATTGGCTTATTCTGTTTCGCCTGCAATCCACTTCATTACGAGTTCATCGTAAGTTCCGTTGTCCTTAACATTCTGGAGACCAGTGTTAATCATTTCAAGGAGTTCAGCGTTGCCCTTCTGAACTGCAAATGCATAGCTTTCAGCATCCATTACATCACCAACAGTCTTTACCTTACCAGGCTGCTTAGCCATGTAAGCGTTTGCTACTGGTTCGTCTACGATAACAGCTTCAACGTCCCCATTGATAACCTGAAGCATACAAGCATCAAAACCATCGAGAATTACAGCTTCCTTGATCTTGCCGTCAGCAAGAAGTGATTCAACCTTTCCTGCACCTGTTGTTGCAATCTGGCTTGCAACCTTCATGTCAGCAGTAAGATCATCAACGCTGTTAATTGTTTCATTGTCAGCAGCTACTACAACGATGAGTGCTGAATCATAATATGTGTCAGTAAAATCAACCTTTTCAGCTCTTTCTTCTGTGATACCCATACCTGCAGTGATGATGTCACCTGTTCCTGATTCGATTGCAGGAATGAGAGCATCAAATCCCATGTCTACGAATTCTACCTTGAATCCCTGATCTTCACCAATTGCAGCGATTAAGTCCATATCAAATCCGATAACGTTTCCGTTTTCATCAACTGTGTCAAATGGAGGGAATGTAGCTTCTGTAATTGCCTTGTATACAGGAACATCTGCATCTGTATCTTCTCCGCCGCCACCGCAGGCTACCATTCCGAGTACGAGTACGAGTACTAAACCGATTGCTAAAATTTTCTTCATGTCTTCTTCCTTCTTTCCTTATTCAAACAAATTATACTTTATATACTGACCGGCATCGCCGGATTCAGACCTCATTATTCCTGACCGTGTCCTTCGCCGAGCCACTTAGTCATGATTTCGTCATATGTTCCATCTGCCTTGATATTTGCAAGACCATCTTCGATCATCTGGTGAAGTTCTTCGTTACCATTCTGAACTGCGAATGCGATTTCTACGTAACCTTCATCAGGTCCTGCTACCTTAACATCATCACTATGTAATGTGTAGTAATATCTCATAACAGCTGATGCTGCGAAAATCGCATCGATATCTCCATTGATAAGCTGGAGGAGACAAGTATCATAACCATCCATGATTACAGCCTTACCAAGTTCACCTGCTTCTTCAAGAGCGATGAGCTTGTCAGCATATGAATTTGAAATCTGGCTTGCTACACTGTGTTCTGATGTGAAATCATCGAAACAAGTGATATCTGTGTTGTCCTTTGCTACGAGGATAGCTTCACCACCGATGTAGTAAGGAGTTGTGAAGTAAACCTGTTCCTGTCTTTCAGGAGTTACGCTGATACCTGCTGTAAGGATATCTGCTGTACCTGACTGGATTGCAGGTACGATTGAGTTGAACGGCATATCAACGAATTCTACCTTGAATCCCTGGTCTTCAGCGATTGCATTCATGATATCCATGTCGATACCGATTGGATTACCATTTTCGTCTACTGTGTCAAATGGAGGATATGTACATTCTGTAGCACAGATGTAAGTCTTTACTTCTTCATCTTCACTGCCACCGCCTCCGCAGGCAACCATACTGAATACCATTACTACTACTAATGTGAGAGCTAATACCTTCTTTAAACTTTTCATTTCTTTTATCCTTCTTTCTGTTTCTGTTATATTTGCACCTCGTAATGTGAATTAAGGTGTATTTGCTTTTGACATTTATAAATATACACCTGCGTGAATGTTTAGTCAACCCCTTTTTTGTATTTTTTCACAAATATTTTTATAAAAATAAGGCAATATGATAAAAAATCTGTTAATTTGCACTATTTTCTAAATATTTATGCTTTGATAAATCATTTTTAATGCTTACTTTTATAAATTCATATAAACAGTTCATAAATAAACGGGTGACAATTATGCCACCCGGGATTTTTATCTTTTCTTTTTATAGAATATACTAGTATATTATTCCTGACCGTGATCTTCTCCGATCCACTTAGTCATGATTTCATCATATGTTCCGTTTGCCTTGATGTTAGCAAGACCATCTTCAATCATCTGATGGAGTTCTTCATTACCATTCTGTACAGCGAAAGCAACTTCTTCGTATCCTTCGTCAGGACCTGCAACCTTAACATCTTCATCATGTAAAGTATAGTAGTATCTCATTACTGCTGATGATGCAAGGATAGCATCGATATCTCCATTGATGAGCTGGAGGAGACAAGTATCATAACCATCAAGAATTACAGCCTTGCCGAGTTCACCTTCTGCTTCCATCTTGAGAAGCTTGTCTGCATACGGATTTGAAATCTGACTTGCAGCCTTATGTTCACTAGTAAGATCTGCAATGCAAGTGATGTCAGTATTGTCCTTGGCTACGAGGAGAGCTTCTCCACCAATGTAATAAGGAGTACTGAAGTAAATCTTTTCAGCTCTTTCAGGAGTAATACTGATGCCGGCTGTGATAATATCTACAGAACCTGATTCAAGCGCAGGTTCGATTGAGTCAAACGGCATATTCATATACTTTACCTTGAAACCCTGATCTTCAGCGATTGCATTCATGATATCCATGTCGATACCGATTGGATCGCCATTGTCATCTACTGTATCAAATGGAGGATATGTACATTCTGTTGCACAGATATATGTCTTAACGTCAGCGTCGTCTTCTCCGCCGCCTCCGCAGGCTACCATGCTGAATACCATAGCGATAACTAATGAGAGAGCCAGTACTTTTTTAAGATTTTTCATTATTACTTCCTTCTTTCGTCTTTTATGATTTTGCGTCTCCGCTATTACTTATTAAATGGAGCATTTTTTTAAATTGCTCCTTCGATGTCATAAATATACACCAACGTGTATTTTTAGTCAACCCCTTTTTGTATTTTTTCACAAATATTTTTATATTTATTAATCAGTGCACCAATTTTTTGTTTAAATTTACAAATTTTCCGAATATTTATGATTATCTCAGTGATTTCGGATTGAATAAAATTGCAATAATATACCCGAATGCGATTGCAAAAGCGACCCCTGCTGCAGTTGACTTGATTCCTCCTGATATCGCACCTATAAATCCTTCGCCGGCACCTTCCATTGCGCCCTTTGCAAGACTGTAACCAAAGCCGGTAAGCGGTACCGTAGCACCATTTCCGGCAATTTCAACGAGTGACCCGTAGATATTAAGTGCAGTCAGAAGTACACCAGTTACGACAAACAATACAAGAACTCTTGGTGTAGTAAGTTTAGTAGTATCGATAAGAATCTGCCCTATTGCACAGATTATGCCGCCAATTATAAATGCATATAAATATTCCATTTTTCACCCCTATATACATCAATCCAGCGAAATATACATATTATATGCATATTTCGCATAATAATCTATTTTCATACGTATAATTTGAATACAAATGATAATTTATTTGTATATCTTTATTCGGACTCAAGCGCTATAGCGTGTGCAATTCCCGGGATTGATTCACCCTGAAAAGGACTGATTGTTGATAAAAGAGCTCCCGTTGAAAGAATCAAAGCTCTTTTAATTTCACCACGCTTCATTTTCTTAAACAGCCACGCAGTATATACACACGCAGAACAACCGCATCCGCTACCACCTGCATGAACATCCTGATCTTTTGTAAAAATCATCGTTCCGCAGTCGTCGTATATATTGGAAAGCATGCTTTTGTCATATCCTGCATCAGCAAGAAGATCAAGAGCAATTTCTTTTCCTATAAATCCAAGGTCACCTGTCAGTATAATATCGTAGTAATCAGGACTGCGCCCTGTGTCTTCAAAGTGATTGAGAAGTGTATCTACTGCTGCCGGTGCCATTGCAGCGCCCATCTGGTTGGCATCCTTCATACCGGTATCAATAATTTTCCCGATAGTTCCCTCAGTAATATAAATGTTTCTTTCTGTAATGACATTCCCACCTGCAACTGCCAGAGACTTCTCAGAAATACATACTGCTCCCGCAGCTGTCGCAGTCCACTGTGCCGAAGGCGGTCTCTGATTACCATGTTCAAGCGGCATTCTGAACTGTCTTTCGGCCGTACAGAAATGGCTCGATGCTCCGGCAAGGACATTTGCTGCATATCCTGCATTTACCATAGAAGCTGCCATGAGCATTGACTGCGTCATTGTACTGCACGCACCATAAAGTCCTATAAAAGGCACCTGCATATCTCTTGCCATAAATGCACTCGACATAAGCTGATTGAGAAGATCGCCTGAAAACATAATATCAATGTCACTCACTTCAAGTCCTGCTCTCTTTACTGCCGTTTCCATAGCAGTCTTAAGCATCTTACTCTCCGCCTTCTCCCAGCTCTTTTCTCCGTACATATTGTCGCTTAAAACGATATCTATGTCATCTTTCAGCGGTCCTTCACCTTCCTTCGTACCGCCTACAGAACACATACCGGCAATCACCGGCCTCTTTTCAAATTCAATTGTCTGATTTCCGATTTTTGATTTCATTTTGAACACCCTAATAAACAATTTGTCTATATTATTTTCAAAAACAAAAAAAGTATTCAGCAATTCTGAATACTTGTGTAAGCGCGCGATGTGCTTCGAGCGAACAATTTTATTGTGAGCGAGGACCACTCGCGCGCTAGTAAGTCTTTAATTTATAATTTATTTATGATATCCAGTACTTCGTATACTTCCGGATAGCAGTACACTTCATCGTTTGCAAGCATACGGCGAAGATCTTCTTCAGATACGAAAGCTGCCTGGGCAACTTCGTTTGGCTGAAAACTAAGTTCAGAAAAATCGCCATTCCACTTCATGAGGTAAAGATCCCATATCATATTATTCGAATGGTTTACGAAATGATATATGTGCGTAAGATCTTCAGGCTCGAAGTTAAGTCCTACTTCTTCCGATACTTCTCTCACGCAGGCATAAAGAGGCTCTTCACCTGACTTGATTCTTCCTGTCGTCATTGCCCATACACCAGGGAGAATCTCAACTTCGTAGCTTCTCTGCTGTATTAGGAACTCGCCTTTATCATTCATAATCCATGCTTCAACAGCAAGCTGGTACTCATCACCCGTAAAACTATAATTACCCTTTTCAACTATTTTTCCCGTCCTTACGCAGTCAATAGTATATACATCCCAGTATTCCTTCTTAGGCATCTTTTCGAATTCAGCTACTATTCTGTCCCAAGGGAATCCGATTACATTATTAAGGTCGCCTTCGATATGATCCACATATTTACCGAAGAGACCCTGGATTGCGTACGCACCTGCTTTATCATATGGCTCATCCGTATCAAGATAAGCATTTAATTCATCATCACTATAGTCCTTGAAGAATACTTTTGTCACTTCTGCAAAAGAACGCTTTTCCGGCTTGCCGCATCTAACGATGCTGACTCCCGTAATAACGTAGTGTTCTTTTCCTGAAAGTCCTCTTAAAATATTATAAGCATCTTCCCTGTCTTTAGGCTTACCGATGATTTCTTCCTTATACACAATTGTGTCAGCAGCGATAATATACGCACCTCTGCTTATCGCTTCCTTACATATATCGCCGAATTCACCTTCAGTTTCCGCACCTGCTTTAATCTTTTCTTCGACATCAAATGCCTTTTTAAGCGAAAGAAATCTTACTGCATCTTCTCCTGTAATTCCAGGAGGAAGAGTTTCCTCACATGTCGGCTTTATGATTACGGGCTCAATTCCGTTTTCCTTCATCATTTCTATGCGTCTTGGTGATGATGACGCAAGTATAATCATGCTGTTTTTCATAATTTCTCCAAATGTATTAATTCATATTAAAATTACATACTAATTATGTCACACTTTATTACAAATTGCAAAGGAAGGTTACAATGTCACATACGATTAAAGATAAAAACGGAAATATTCTTTCACAGGAAGAACAGAAAAAAGAAGTCGCCAAAGCTTATGAAAAATATGCCGGCAGATTCACTCCCAAACCGACATATTTCAAAAATTGTCTGAAAGCCTTT
This sequence comes from Clostridiales bacterium, assembly GCA_015058155.1. GTDB lineage: Bacteria > Bacillota > Clostridia > Peptostreptococcales > Anaerovoracaceae > QAKD01. Next base: position 44,857 of record SVCW01000011.1, read on the forward strand.
GCTGTCGGAGGCGCAATATGCATGGTAGCACTTTTCATAAACAACCGCCTGCTTTCTGAAGGCTTAAGCAAAGATGATGCCGGTGCTTTTGTCACAATTATTCTGATTGCAACAGCGCAACTTCTCACAGGCTTCGGATGGTTTGATACAATCGGCAAACATTGCGGCGCCGGCGTTATAGTTCCTATTACCGGTTTTGCAAACAGCATGGTTGCTCCTGCGATAGAATACAAAAAAGAAGGACTCATCCTTGGTGTAGGTTCAAAGCTCTTCTCCATTGCAGGTCCGGTACTGGTTGCAGGATATACGAGCTCCGCACTCGTCGGAATCATATACTGGCTTATTGATAAAATATAGTCGTCAAATCATTCTACCATTTTGCAATTATTCTTCTTAATCCCCTTTTTGTATGTTATAATCTTTCTAATAATTGATTATTACACGCTATTATCGTTAATGAGGGGGTATTACATTGGAAAAGAAAAGAATCAGAGTTATTGCTGCTTTTCTGATTTTTGCTATATGCGCAGGGCTTTTTGCTATGGATATGGCCAGAACTAAAAGAATAACAGAAGAAAACCGTGCGATAGTATACACACAGGCAAGCGATTCTTTAAACTGGACTCTTGAAATGCCTAATCCACATTCCCAGATTTACCCGATTCATTCAATTCCAAATCAATTTGTAGCATATTATAAAGGTTTCTGGGGAGTGATAGACTCTGAAGGTACCGAAATCATTCCTTTTGATCTTGGTTTCGCTGAAATGAGTTCATATTCAGAAAATGGATTATATCTCGTAGCCGTTGATTCTACAAAGGGAACGCAAAGTGATGTTCTGCGCTGGGGATATATAGATATTTCAGGGAACTACATTATTGAGCCACAGTATTCTGAAGCTGAAATGTTTTCAGGTAAATATGCAGCCGTTAAAAAAGATAACTTATGGAAGATTATTGATATGAACGCCGATACTGTATACACCTTCAATGAAAATGAAATACCTACTAGAACAAGAGACGAGGGCATTTTCTGGGTTGAAGGTAATAATCTTCATGGATACATTAATATAATTACAGGCAAGTATGAAGGAGTGGAAAATAAACCAATCAGATTCGGTGACTGGGACAGAGTTGATACTGCTAAGTATGACGTAACTCCTTTAAGCGAGCATTACTCTTATACTGACGCAAACGGCAATACTAAATACTTCAAGCTTTTCACTAGTATTGAACGTCCTGCATTCGGCTACGTTGTTGTAAGTAAAGGACCTCTCGACCACGGTATAGTTAAACTTGAACCAATAGAATAAAAGGAACTCCTCACTTTATGTGAGGAGTTCTTCATTTATATGTGTTATTGATAGTTTAAAGCATTGCGGCGCCGATTATTCCGGCCTTGTTTCCGAGACTTGCCGGCACTATTTCGTAGTCATGGTGGAAGAAATTCTTTTCTTTCACCTTTTTCTTTAATGAGTCGTAAAGAATATCACCGCATTCGCTCACACCGCCACCGATAGCAAAAGCTTCAGGATCAAGGAGCGCACAAATTGAGGAAATCGCTGTTGCAAGATTATCTGTGTACTTGTCGAAGATTTCGAGCGCGTCGGGATCCCCGCTCTTTGCAAGGTCAATCACATGCTTTGCATCTCCTTCACCGAATACTTCCCTGCTCTTTCTTTCAAGCCATGCTGCAGAACAGTACATTTCGGCGCATCCTCTGCTGCCGCAGGTGCATTCCATGCCCAACTTCACGATCGTCATGTGGCCAAGCTCGATACCGTTGCCGTTTCCGCCTGTAAAAAGCTCACCATTAAGAATAATTCCGCCACCAAGACCTGTACCGATTGTAAGCATTACGGCACTATTCTTTCCTTTGAGTGCCCCGGCCTTTACTTCGGCTAGCGCTGCTGCATCGGCATCGTTTACGATTTTCACAGTAATCCCCGGGAAATGCTTTTCCATTTCCGCTTTTAAAGGCACATCAAAGAAATCAAGGTTGTATGCCGCTTTAACGATGCCGTTTCGCACATCAAGGCTTCCGGGCACAGCAATTCCAAGAGTTACTGCTTCGCTCATTTCCCTGTCTGCTTTTGAAACTATTTCCCGTATTTCCCGGGCAATGCTCCCGCACACAGATTCATATCCCTTCTTTTCAAAAGGAATACTGCCTGATACAAATATCACGCCATCAGCATCCACAAGCCCTATCTTTATATTCGTACCGCCGATATCAACACCAATCCTATACATAATTACTTATTGAGTTCGATGAATTCCTTAAGCGCATCTCCTACCTTCTTGATACAATCATCAATCTGATCTTCAGTAGGAACTGAGAAGTTAAGTCTTACTGCGTTAACGTCTTCTCCCTTTGGATGGTAGTTTGCACCTGGGTAGAGAACTACGTGCTTCTTTTCAGCTACATATACTGCGAAATCCTTACCTGATAAACCTTCAGGAATTGTGAGCCAGAGGAAGAATCCGCCTTCTGGATGTGTCCATGTTGCGATATCGCCCATTTCTCTTTCAAGAGCTGCGAGCATCGCGTCTCTCTTAGTTCTGTAGAGATCGCAGCATTCAGCAATATGTGCATCGAGATCATACTTTTCAAGATACTTAGCTACTGCTACCTGAATAATTCCAGGGCCGCTGATGTCGTTGTTGATCTTTCCGTTTAAGATTGCGTCCATTACAGGCTTAGGTCCGATAGCGTATCCGATTCTGATTCCAGGGCAGATAATCTTTGAGAGTGATCCTGCAAAGATTACGTGACCTGTAGTATCCATACTCTTGATTGTTGGGATGTAGTCTCCTGAATATCTTAATTCGAAATAAGGGCTGTCTTCGAAAATCATTACATCGTACTTAACTGCGAGGTCATATACAGCCTTTCTTCTTTCGAGTGACATTTCGATACCTGTAGGATTTGAGAATGTAGGAATTACGTAGATGAACTTTACATTCTTTTCTCTCTTGAGTGTTTCTTCGAGAGCTTCAGGAATAATTCCGTGTTCATCGATAGGAACTCCGACAACATTTGCCTGATATTCTTCAAATGAGAAAATAGCTCCACCGTAACTGCTGTCTTCTACGATGATTGTGTCTCCAGGATTACAGTAAATCTTTGCTACGAGGTCGATAAGCTGCTGAGCACCGCCGAAGAGCTGGATTGAATCCATTTCAGGGTTACCAGTGTTATATTTATTCATACATCTGTCAAAGATGAATTCCTTGAGTTTTGGATATCCGCCATCAAGATATGAGAAGAGAACATTGTTGATAACAGGATCATCAGCTTCGTCAAATGCTTCGATAGTCATTGCTTTGAGTTCCTGAACAGGAAATGTTGATGCATCAGGAACACCATCACCAAGTGATAATGCGTCAGGATAATCGAATGCTGCGAAAATTTTTGACATTACTCCGCCTTCAGGAATAGGTACGATACGATCTGCAAATTTAGTCATTTTAATATCTCCTTTCAAACCATCATTATTCATATATAAAAGTATATAGTGTATTATCTTACTACTTTGTTTTCTTTCATCTTAGCGATGTCTTCATCCTTATATCCTATTGATTTCAGAATTTCAACCGAACAGTCGCTCATTTTTCCAGTAGGAGTAATCGGACGTCTTCCGTATTCGGAGAGGAACATAGGAGGTACAGGCATCATAACCTTAGTACCGTCAGGATATGTTACTTCTTCAAGGTAACCGTTTACAATTGCCTGTTCGTCTGTTGCAACATCGGCAGTTCTTACTGCTACGTCACAAGGCATATTGTACTTCTGGAAGATTTTCTTCCATTCTGCTGAAGTCTTTGTCTTGAAGGCTTCTGTGATTCTTTCATTATATTCCTTGTATGCGCCTGTTTCTTCGAGAGTCTTTTTTGTCGCATATCTCGGATCTCCCTGAAGATCCTGAAGTCCCATCGCTTCTGTAATGATCGGGAAGTCAGTTTCATAACCCTTGAGTTCATTCAGGCTGAACCACTTGTCGTCAGAACATTTGTAGTATCCGTTCTGAGGGTTAATCTTCTTTTCAGGTTCAGGATTGAGCTTTTTCTTTGTAAACTGAGTCTGAACTACACCCTGACCGTTACACCAGATAGCGCTTGAATAAAGCGAACATTCTACCTTAGTACCCTTGCCTTCCTTTTCTCTTCCGATGATGGCAAGAAGAATTGCACTGAAGAATGATGATGCTGTAACTGTATCGCCAAATGCGTATGTAGGGTCAAACGGATAGCTCGCATCGTTTGTCTGCCAGTCTGCAATCATACCGCCTCTTAGCCAGAATACTGTTGAGTCGAATCCAGGGTCATCTTTGTTTGGTCCTTTAGGGCCGTATCCTGAGAAGTGTGCATATATGAGTTTAGGGAACTTATCTTTAAGTGTTTCATAGTCAAGTCCGAGTCTTTCGAGACCCTGAGTTCTTACATTTGTGAGGAAAATGTCTGCTTCTGAAATAAGCTTTAAAATAGCTTCCTTACCTTCGTCTGTTTTTAAATTAAGAGAAATATGTCTCTTGTTACTGTTCTGAACTGTATAAATAGGATTACAGTCAACTTCCTGTGGAGCACCGAGGAAATCTCCTGTGAATCGCTGGTCATCACCATGCATAGATTCAACTTTTATAACATCCGCACCAAATGTACAGAGAAGTTCTGCTGCAGTAGGCGCTGCTACAACTGTCGATAAATCTACTACTTTGATTCCGTCAAGTGGCATTGCTTTTAAACTCATGATTCCGCCTCCGTATATTTTCTTTCCTTTTTTACTAATTAAAAAAAGCTTGGTATAATTATACATCAGCATTTTATATTTGTACAGAAACATTTTTTTACTTACGTAAATGTAAAAAAAAGCGGAA
>SVCW01000055.1 GCA_015058155.1 Clostridiales bacterium
CTTCGATGAATTCCACGCGGTCGCCATAGATGCTATTTTCGTTGAGCTGATTGAGAAATGCAACCTGTGTGTCCCTTCTCTTTTCGTACTCTTCGGGATCATCGATGTTCGGATTATAGAAAAACACCGTAATACTGTATGTCCCGATAAGCCTTTCTATAACCGCCGTGCTGCAAGGCCCGCAGCAGCTGTGGAGAAGAAGCTTCGGCTTTTCAAGCTTCTCTTCACCAAAAGGATTTGTCATGACAGCATTGTCGCAAATGCCATTATCGCAGGTACAGATCCCGCCCGCTTCCTTTATGCACTTGTCTTTTAAGTCTGTCATCTGTCTCTCCTCTTGGTGTGTTTTAAATGGTTTTCCAGGTCTTTTACATCTTAAAAATGCGCAGACTTTTTCCATTGTATTAATCAAATAATTATATCACAAACAACCCTCTTTTGAAAAGAGTATGAGGCTTGTTTTTTATGGTTTTCAAGTGTAGTTTTTATGGCGGAAATATGGTCTTCTGTGATATTATATACTTGCAGAAATAACGTTTGAAAAGGAAAACAAATCATGCAACCAGACAGAGTAAATATGATAGGCCATTACATGAAAGAAAAGTTCGGCGGCAAAGTTGTCAAGCTCTCGCTCGACGGTAACTTCACATGCCCGAATCGCGACGGTAGCAAAGGTTTCGGCGGCTGCATCTTCTGTTCATCTGACGGTTCAGGTGAATTTGCTAGCAGCATCCCTGAACAGATCGAGCTTCTTTCAGACAAATGGTCCGATGCAAAATACATAGCGTATTTTCAGAATCATACAAACACATATGCACCGGTATCGGAACTCCGCGAAAAATTCTACGCCGCACTCGATTACGGAAAGGAGCTTCCCGAAGGCGAAAGACCTGAAATAATCGGAATAGCAATCGCGACAAGACCCGACTGTCTTAACGACGAGATATATGAACTTCTTGCAGAAATCAACGAAAAAACGTTTATGTGGGTAGAGCTCGGACTTCAGAGTTCAAACCCTGTAACAGGCGAAACTATAAATCGCTGTCACCCTGTTTCAGATCACGACGAAGCCTGCAGGAGACTCGCAGAGCTCGGTATCCGCACAGTAGTGCACATGATTTTCGGCCTTCCGAAGACTCTGATACCAGCCGAATACGATGCAGATGGTAATCTCATCAAAGACGCTGTAATCGTACCTGAAACCCGCGAAGAAATGCTCGAAACAGTGCGCCATGCGTGCGCTCCTGTAGGATACAACAAAACTACCGGAAGCGACCGAATCTTCGGCATCAAGCTCCACATGCTCAACATCGTAAAAGGCTCACAGATGGAACGTTTATGTCCTAATTACGTACCTTTCCAGTCGATTGAAGAGTATGCGGATCTCGCAGTCGATGCAGTTAAAATCATACCTCGCGAAATCACGGTTCACAGGCTTTCAGCCGATGCCCCAAGAAAGATTCTTATCGCGCCCGAATGGAGCTATATGAAGAGAACTATCTTAAACACAATCCACCAGAAACTTGCAGAGCAGGACATCTGGCAGGGTCAGGACGCAGAATAGGCAAAAAACATCAAAAGCGCTCAAATGAGCGCTTTTTCTTATTCTTCTTTATTCTTCGTCTGGTCCGAGGCGGCCGTCGTTGTAGTGCTTACGGCAGAGCGAAACGTACATGTCATTTCCGCCGACTACTATCTGCTCGCCCTGTTTTACGAACTTACCATCTACGACTCTTGCTACCATTGTGGCCTTGCGACCGCACCAGCAGATTGTCTTGATTTCTTCAATCTTGTCTGCGTATACGAGCATATAATATGAGCCTTCGAAGAGTTCATTTCTGAAGTCATTTTTGAGTCCGTAAGCGAGAACGGGTACATTGCAGCTATCTACGATTTCAACAAGCTCCTGAACGTGATGTTTCTTCAGGAACTGGCACTCGTCTACAAGCACGCAGTCGATTTTTTCCTTTTCGTTTTCGGCCATGAAGAGTTCGAGAATGTTTGTATCGTCGTGAATGATTGTCGCTTCTCTCTGGATGCCGATTCTTGATGTGATTACACCTGTACCGTAGCGATTATCGATTGCAGGGATGAGTGTGAGGACTCTTTTGTTTCTTTCTTCGTAGTTATAGGCAACCTTGATAACTTCGATTGACTTTCCTGCGTTCATTGTACTGTATCTGTAGTAAAGCTGTGCCATATTGACCTCCCGCTATTTTGTGCTGTATTTTTTAAAATCTGCCCTAATTATACATAATATGGACATATGCGTCAAGACGCAAGGAGACGATATGTGATACTTTTGAGATGCCTTATGATCTTTCCGGAAGGCAAATTAGTATTGAAAATAAGCAGCAGATTCAATATAATATTACTGTTACGAAAAGGAGAAAAAATCATGACATATATACTAATCAATATTGCAAAATGTATCTTCGTAGGAATCATCTGGGCAGCGCTTCTTATCCCAGTACTTTTCAAACACGGCGGAGCAATGAAATATGCTATTACAGTTTCGGTTGTGGCAATCTTAAGCTACATTTTCGCATACATAATCGGCGGATACGCCTACATCATAAACACTGCGACTCTCGTTTCACTCATCTCACTTATCGTGGCGTGGATCACATCAAGCTTCGTATTTGAAAGAGAGTCCAAAGTTAAGTCAAAAGTCATCGCATTCACTTGCGTGGTAGCTGCAGTATCATACATCCTTGCAGCCCTCGTAGTACCAAATGTACAGTTCCTCTAAACCACATACAAAAAACATCAAGAGCCCGGAAACTATTCCAGGCTCTTTTTAACTATAATCGCTCATTCAGTGAACGTATCTGTGTTTTATTGAGTTTTGATATGTCTTTCTATAATTGCCGATACCTGAGCTCTGGTAGCGTTACCCTGAGGGCAAACTGTTCCATCACCCATGCCACCAATCAGGCCCACACCTACAGCCCACTTCATTGAGTCTTCTGCCCAAGCACTACTGTTTTGGAGCGATTACGCGTTGCATGAAAAACTCCAACAAAAAGCTTGGAGTGGCTATGATAATTCTAATAAACTCCAAAAAAAATCAATAAAAACACGGTTTTTTCTTGCCTGCTACAAGGTGAAGTTGGAGTGCAAGATTCAAACCATCAAAACTCCAAATAAAACCGGGGTTTTGCGTAGAATTTGTTTGGAGTTTCTGCCTGTTATTTAAATCACTCCAAACTTTTCGGCCATAATCACGGATTCTAAGCTGAAATCAGCTCAAACTGTATGTATTTTGGCTGAAAACTTTGGAGTTTTCTTCATCTTGCAAAATCGTTCCAATTTTTTTGGTTTCTACTGCTCATGAACTCTTTTGTTACGCACCCTTCCCCACAAAATGCAGGAAACTATCGTTACACATCCGCACCCATAAGGCACAGAAAACATGCGTCAGGTACCCATACCCATAAGGTGCAGAAAACTTGCGTCAGGTACCCATACCCATAAGGCGCAGGCTTGTCACCAAGGTACCCATACCCATAAGGTACAGTTTTTTCTTGGGCGCTGACATGCCAACAAACCATACCGTACATGCTTTTTCGCAAAACACGCGAAAAAAACCCTATATCAGGCATAAAAAAACCGGACTCTGAAAATCAGAATCCGGTTTTATACTCTTCATTATATAAGCGCCGAAAATTTTTCTCTAGTCGCTCCTTCCCACAAGGCGCAGGATTTTTTGTTTGTGACGAGTAAGGCAAGACATGAGGAGCGGAGCGTACTTGAAGTACGTGAGCACCGAGTGTCGCAGCCTGACATGCCACGGACAAAAAAGACAAGCCTTAGAGGATGATTTCTGCTACAGCATCTGGACCGCAACCAGCAGCATTACCTTCGTCAGTGTCGAGGTGGCATTCTGCTTCATACTTGTTGCCTGCTCTGATTAATACGTTGTGGAATGTAACTCCTCTTTCGCCTTCGAGCTTGATTGAAACCCACTGCTTGTCTACAACACCAGCTTCTTCAGCCTGTGCTGATGAAAGATGGATGTGGCGGAGAGCAACGATAACGCCCTTTTCGAGTTCAACTTCACCGCAAGGTCCTACGAGCTTGCATCCAGGAGTTCCGTCGAGGTCACCTGATTCTCTTACAGGAGCCTTGAGACCGATTGATCTGCAGTCTGTCATTGAAAGTTCAACCTGAGTTTCTGGTCTTTCAGGACCAAGTACTCTGATTCCCTTTAATGTTCCCTTAGGACCAACTACGTCAACCTTTTCTTCGCATGCGAACTGACCAGGCTGTACGAGATCCTTAGTCTTTACGAGTTCGTGTCCTTCTCCGAAAAGAATTGCAACATGTTCCTTTGAAAGGTGAAGGTGCTTATTTGATAATCCTACCTGTACTTTGTAACCCATTTTAATTCTCCTTTTTATGTAACTTTTAAAAATTATAACTTTTTGTTTCTGACGTCGCAGTCTGCCGCTATAGCAACATTCTTTCAAACGCCTTCTAATCTATAAAGCGGGAACTAGTCCTGCTTTAAAAAACTGATATAAGGAAGCTGACGATATCTCTGGTCGAAATCAAGTCCGTAACCAACGATGAATGCATCAGGAACTTCGAAACCTACATAATCTGCTTCGAGGTCAACCTTTCTTCCTGTAGGCTTGTCAAGAAGTGTGCAGATTCTTACAGCCTTTGCGTTTCTCTGTGCGAGATATCCCTTGAGGTAATTAAGTGTAATACCTGAATCAACGATATCTTCGATAATCACTACGTTCTTTCCATCAATAACAAAGTCGAGGTCCTTTACAATTCTTACCTGACCGCTTGACTTTGTTCCTGAACCGTAGCTTGAAACCATCATGAAGTCCATGATGAGGTTTTCGTTGTCGATACACTTGATGATGTCTGCCATCCATGGAAGAGCGCCCTTTAAAATGCCTACAACAATAATGTCTTCTCCCTTGAATTCTTCAGTAATCTGTGCACCGATTTCCTTGGCACGGGCTCTTATCTGTTCTTCAGTAATCATTACTTCGCCAACAGCTTTAAATTCACTCATCTTCTTCGTCGTCCTTTCCTTTATTGTCCACTTCATATTCTACACCCTCGACGATATTCTTTCCACTAAATTTTTTCGAAAGATCCACCGGTTTTTCCCCATACCAATAAGTGTCAAGTGTGTCGGCAAGAAGATATATGATGCCTCCGGCAATCAGAATATCATCGAAACCCGCAAACGGGAAAACGACAAATGGAATCAGATCCGTAGGAACCACTATATACACAATGCCAAGAACAATCAGCGCCTTTTTCCACAAAGGCACTTTTTTGTCCTTCATCATGAATTTTATTGCGTGAAGTCTCTTCAGCAGTACTCTAAGTCCAATATGATTCATAGTAAATCCCCCTTTCGGGCAGACTGCCCTGTAACCTACTCGAGTGTTTCTTCCTGCTCATCTGCTGCTTCAAGAAGAGCATCGAGAACGTCAAGAAGGTCTTCATATCCTGTCTTCTTAAGTGCAGAAACAGGAATAACGAGATCATCCTTTGAAAGATTGAGTGTCTGTCTTATAGTCTTTATACACTTAGGCAGTTCATTTCTTGAAACCTTGTCGGCCTTTGTCGCAACGACAATACCGTCAAGTCCGTAGTGACGAAGATATTCGTACATCTGCACGTCCTGAGCTGAAGGTGCATGTCTTATATCAACAAGCTGGAGTACCTTTAAAAGGCACTCTCTTTCCTGAAGATACTTTTCCATCATTTCGCCCCAGCCTTCTGACATTGACTTTGATACCTTTGCGTATCCATAACCCGGAAGGTCAACGATTCTGAAACTGTCATTGATTTTGTAGAAGTTGATTGTGCGAGTTTTTCCCGGTGCCCCTGAAACTCTCGCGAGGCTTTTACGCCCCGTGAGAAGATTTAAGAGCGATGACTTACCTACATTTGAACGACCGGCAAAAGCGATTTCGTGCATTGTTGCAGGCGGGTACTGCGACTTCTTAACTGCTACTGTTTCTATTTCTGATTTCTTGATTATCATTACTTTACCAATACTTCCTTAAGCGCATCGTCCACGCTGTCGAGTAATACGAATTCCATCTTCTTTCTTACTTTTTCCGGAATATCATCGATATCGCGTTCATTGTCTCTTGGAAGAAGAACCTTTCTGATTCCTGCTCTGTGAGCTGCGAGAACCTTTTCTCTGATTCCGCCTACAGGGAGTACCTTACCACGAAGCGTAATTTCTCCTGTCATAGCGATATCCTTTCTTACCGGAATTCCTGTAAGAGTTGAGATGACTGCTGTACACATAGTCACGCCGGCTGAAGGACCATCCTTTGGAATCGCACCTTCAGGAATATGAAGATGGATGTCCTTAGTCTTGTAAAACTCTTCTTCTATGCCGAGATCCTTTGCAACAGACCTGATATATGAGATACCGGCCTTTGCTGATTCCTGCATAACTTCGCCGAGCTGACCTGTGAGTACTACCTTGCCTGTTCCGGGAACTGCAGTCGTTTCGATGAAGAGAGTATCTCCTCCAACGATTGTCCATGCAAGGCCTGTTGTTACACCAACCTCTTCCTGACCTTCAATAATATCGTATCTGAAACGTTTCTTACCAAGGTAGCTTTCGAGGCTCTTCGGTGTGATTCTGTATGAATCCTTATTTGTAGTCACAAGCTTGAGAGTAACCTTACGGCAGATATTTGCAATTTCTCTTTCGAGGTTTCTCACGCCT
>SVCW01000056.1 GCA_015058155.1 Clostridiales bacterium
ATATAAAGGGCCCGCAAAGAGACATACTTGTTAATTTGCGGGTTCTTTATTGTTTCAAGAAATTGGTTTGTGTTATTATGAAAGCGGGTATTAAGTAATTATAATCATTAGAGATATAACATTACTGGACAAGGAGGACTATGTAATGACTGAAAATATAGTAAGACTCCCATTAATCGGAGACAAGGCGCCTGAATTTACGGCACTCACAACAAAAGGAACAGTGAACTTCCCTGAAGACTATGCAGGAAAATGGGTACTCTTTTTCTCACATCCGTCCGATTTTACACCTGTATGTACGACAGAGTTCATGATAATGGCGTCAATGAAGGAAGAATTTGATGCCATGAATGTTGCGCTTCTCGGACTTTCAGTGGATTCACTTTACTCACATATAGCATGGCTCAGAAAGATTGAAGAGCTTGAATGGAACGGAATCAAAAATGTAAAGATTGATTTTCCTGTAATCGCAGACCTTAACACAAAGGTTTCGACAAAGTACGGAATGCTTCAGCCAAACGTTTCAAGTACACAGGCAGTAAGAGCGGTATTTGTAATTGACCCGGAAGGAATTATCCGTTCAATCATCTATTATCCGCTCACAACAGGCAGAAACTTTGATGAAATCAAGAGAATGATCCTCGCACTCCAGAAGGCAGACAGAGTTCACTGCTCAACACCTGCAAACTGGCAGCCGGGAGATGACCTCATCATCCCTACACCTGTTACAGTTATGGAAGCGGAAGCAGGAATGGCAAGCACAAACGAAGATGAGTATGCACTCGACTGGTTCCTCCGTTTCAGAAAAGACAAAGAATAAGACTTATTAAAAGCCGGTAAAATTGCCGGCTTTTTGTTATATAAACAGTTGACAATGGAATACTGATTGTATAAAATAAGAGGGTACGCTGCGTGTCAGTGTATGTTTTCGTGTGCAAATTATTATTGGCAGGCGGAAACGAAGTACCGGATGGTATACCGTCCAAGGACTTCAAACTAATAATATTTAGTGGGCCGAAACAGCTTACCTTAAGGTAAACCGAGTAGGTACAGCCGAAAAAGATTGGAGCAATAACAATCCCAGTAGGCAGAAAGGAAAAGAAAATGAAATCATTTGTTGCAAAGCCACATGAAGTAGAACGCAAGTGGTACGTAATCGATGCTGAAGGCAAGACTCTTGGTAGACTCGCTTCAGAAGTAGCATCAATCCTTCGTGGAAAGAAGAAGCCAATCTACACTCCTCACGTTGACTGTGGTGACTACGTAATCGTAATCAACGCTGAAAAGGTAGAAGTAACTGGTAAGAAGAGAAAGGAAAAGATCTACAAGAGACATACTGGATATCCAGGTGGACTCAGAGAAGTTACTTTCGAAAAGTTACAGGCTAAGAAGCCGGAAGAAATCATCAGACACGCTGTAAAGGGCATGCTTCCTGATGGAGCTCTCGGAAGACAGATGTTCAAGAAGTTAAAGGTTTACGCTGGTCCTGAACACAATCATGCTGCTCAGAAGCCAGAAGTATGGAAGTTCTAAGAGGGAGGAAATAAGAAATGGCAAAAATTCAGTATGCTGCAACAGGCAGAAGAAAGTCATCAGTAGCCAGAGTAAGACTTATCCCTGGAACTGGTAACATCACAATCAACAAGAAGTCACTCGATGATTACTTCGGTGGCAAGGAAATCGTTAAGAGAGAAGTAAAGAGACCTTTCGAAATCGCTGGTTGCGAAGGTAAGTTCGACGTTATCGCTACAGTTAACGGTGGTGGATTTACAGGTCAGGCTGGAGCTCTCAGACACGGTATCTCAAGAGCACTCTGCGTAGCTGATAAGGAAGCTTACAGAGGTCTTCTCAAGAAGGCTGGTTTCTTAACTAGAGATTCAAGAATGAAGGAAAGAAAGAAGTACGGTCTCAAGAAGGCAAGAAGAGCATCACAGTTCTCAAAGCGTTAATCTTCGTTTTACAGGATTTTGCGAAAAGAGCAAATGCTCAAATATACACTTATGTGTGGAACACCCCCGAATTCCAACCCTTGGAATCGGGGGTTTGTTTTTGTTTTTGAAGTGTGCATGCGGGCCTGTCTGTTACTTGAACTTAGGGCCTGCTCGTGTTATATTATAAAAAAACAGGATTGAGATTAGTTTTTGTGAAAGGGGATACACGATGTTTATAAAAAGAAAATCACCTTACGAAAAAGAAATAGACGCACTTCTTAAAAAGGAAGAAGCATTTTTTGCATCAAGAGTTGAGAAAAAAGAGAGCTTTCTTAATAAAAAACTCGAAGAAAAAGTTCCGGATCAGCTTCAGGGGAAGCTTGATGCAGCGTTTGCAAAGGCATTTGAACTAATATTTGAAAAAGGTACGGTAGTTATTGAAAAAACATATATGAAGGACAAGGCAGAAGTACAGTACTTCATAAATGAGGTCAATCATTACCACAAAGGCTCGAGAAAAACGCTCAAGGCATTCTCCAAGAAGGCAAAAGGAACAGGCAGGAAAAACCTCCTGATTTCGGGAACTACCGGAATCGGTCTGGGTCTTCTCGGTGTTGGAATCCCGGATATTCCGGTGTTTACAGCCATGATAATGAAAGCGATTTACGAAATTGCGACAAGCTATGGTTATGAATATGAATCGGACGAAGAAAAAGCATTTATTCTCCTGATTATTGAAGGTGCTCTTTCATACGGCGATGTGATTCTTGAAATTGATGATGAAATTAATGATTATATACAGACGGGAGAGCTTCCATATAATTATGACCGTCAGGTGCAGATAAAGCATACGGCAGGTGCTCTCTCAAAGGAACTACTTTATATGAAGTTCCTTCAGGGTATTCCGATTCTCGGTGCAGTAGGCGGTTTTTACGATGCAATATATATGAAGAGAATTACAGAATACGCAGGTCTTAAATATAAAAGAAGATTCCTTACAGATAAGAGATAGGGGGACTGAATATGGATTTAATTGAAAAATTCGAGAATGGCAAACAGACAATAGGAACTTTCCTTCATACGAAAAGCCTTCCTGTAATTGAAGCACTCGGCTTTTCGGGAATGGATTTTGTGGCGGTTGATATGGAGCACGCACCGCTCAGCACTGATGAAGTTTCGGGCTACCTTACAGCAGCAAAAGCAGCGGGCCTTCCGGCAATCGTAAGAGTGAGCAGCGGAAGCCGCGAAAACATCCTCCACATGCTTGACGCAGGTGCGGATGGAATCATCGTTCCCAATATCTCGACTGTCGATGAGGTGAAGGAACTTGTAAAACATGCGAAGTTCATGCCTGTTGGTGAAAGAGGATTCTGCCCGACAAGAGACGGTGGCTGGGGTTTTGCAGAGCATGCACAGGGCCCGCTTACTGAATACATGGAATATGCAAACAAGAATACACTCCTGCTTCCGCAGTGTGAAACGACAGGATGTCTTGAGCATATCGAAGAAATTACAGCAATAGAAGGTGTTGACGGAATCCTGATCGGACCTTTTGATTTATCAATCTCGATGGGAATACCGGGAGAATTTGGAAATCCGCTCCACGTTAAAGCAATTAAGAGAATTCTTGAAGCGTGCAAGAAAAACGGAAAGCTTGCGATGCTCTTCGTCGGAAATACTGCTCGTGGCAGACAGGCCTTTGAAGAAGGCTTTGACTCAGTCATTTACGGACTTGATTTATCAGTCCTCGTGGAAATATATAAAAAAGCAGTTAGTGAAATCAAAGCTGAATAATTAAGGAGAAAGTGTTATGGCAAAAAAAGTTTTAGTACTCGCAGGAAGCCCTCGTAAAGGCGGAAACTCAGACAGACTCTGTGACGAATTCATAAAAGGCGCACTCGAAAGCGGCCACGAAGTAGAAAAGATTTATGTATGCGACAAGAAAATCAACTTCTGCACTGCTTGCAGACAGTGCAACGCAGAACCAAGATGCTTCGTGCATGATGACGACGCTCAGGAAATCTTTGAAAAGTTCAGGGATGCAGACGTTGTTGCATTCGGTGCACCAGTTTACTTCTACGGAATCAACGCTCAGATGAAGACTCTCATCGACAGAGCAGTTGCATACAATCCACACGGCTGGCTCGACAACAAAGATTTCTACTACCTCATCACAGCAGGAGTCCCTCAGGCAATCGCAAAGGACACAACAGCAAACACTTTCCACGGCTTTGCAGTATGCCTCGAAGGAATCGTTGAAAAGGCAGTAGTATACGCTGCCGGAGTAGGCGCAGTCGGCGCAATCGAAGGCCGCCCTGAATTAAAACAGGCATACGAATTCGGAAAGAATATTTAGGACAAGGCGCGTGCGTCCGCAAACAATATGATTTGAAGAAAAGTAAAAAGAGAGAAGGATTTCTACACGGAAGACCTTCTCTCTTTTCTTTTACATAGTTTTGAGTGCGCTTTCTATTATAGAAGTAATTATATTGATTTCACTCGGTGATGCCTTCTGCCAGAGCTCAAGAAGAATCTCCATATCTCCGTCTTCAGTCGAATTAAATTCACACGCAAGCAAATATGACGGGGATACTTTCAATTCTTTACATAGTGAGACAAATATAGGAAGACTAGGAGTTTTAGTACCGGCTTCTATCTGGCGAATATATGTTGCATTTAAGTAACAACGTTCCGATAATTTTTCGCTTGTCAGCCCGCGCGATTTACGCACCTGATTAAGTCTTTTTCCAAACGATTTTCTGTCCAAAATAGCGCCGTTCCTCATTAAACTAATCCTAGTTTCGCTTTTATGCCATCCTGAAGTATTTTTGAAAGACTGAGATAATTTGCTTCTGCAGCATCAGCTAGCCATGCAGGTAGCGAGACAGTCTTCTTGACGGATTTATTGTTTCTGCGATACTTATCAACATCTGTGTAAATGTAACTCACCGTTGCAGAGTCAGCAGGTGTGATTTTGCTGATTTCAGTGGCAACAGGGAAAGACTGCCTGCTTTCGACTAAGTTTATAAGGTAAAGACCGAGTGCCTCCTGAGCATTGTCGATTGTTTCTTCGAGAGTTTCTCCAAAACTGTTACATCCGATTAAATCAGGGAACTCAACCCAGTAACCATCTTCTTCGTGAATAATTGCCGGATATACTTTTATCATAACACCCTCCTATTTCAAGCCCGCCTGTTTCAGTATATTATTTACCAGTCCTGGCGGTAAATCTTTATTATGTACAGGGACAACTATAGTGCTAAGCCCTTTCTTCATAACATGATGGCTTCCGTGAATACGCACCACTGTCCATCCGTCTTTCTTAAGTAGTTTTATAATCTCTTTGCCCTTCATATACCCACCTTGATTTTAATACGTATTTTATGTAATGTCAATGTATAAATATTACAATTAGTTATATTTTACATATTTTTACATTTAAGTCAAGAGCATAGTTTTGCATGGTTTTTGAAAAAGGGGATGATCTTTCCCGGGCGCAGTGTCTAAAATTTTAAAAAAGCAACAAAAAGACATCGAAATCCTTGAAATCGATGTCTTTTTGATCTTTATTTTAAAAAATGGACACTTTTACAGGCCCGAACACCATTTTCTGAATAAAAGCAGGCATTTTTCAACAAAATTGCTTGTTTTTGATGTCTTTTTGCTTTGGAAAAATGAAAACGGACATTTCGATACTCACACAATAAGCAGAAGTACAAGATTAGACGCTATTATCTATGCAAACCAAGGCTTTTGAAGTGTACCCCTAAAAGTAGAGTAAAAAAACAAACTATTTTTGCATGTAATACTCTACCGGAGTTAAATAATTGTTTGTAGCGTGTGGTCTTTCTATCGGATAGAAATGCCACACGTATTCATAT
>SVCW01000012.1 GCA_015058155.1 Clostridiales bacterium
GAAGAGTGAACCGATTTCACGAGCGAAGTCGATGAAGTTGAGCGGACGGAGCCATCTTGCGTTGTTTACTGAGATAGCCTTTCCTGGTTCAGGAGTCTTTGTTTCGTGACCTGGTGTGTAAACACCGTCATTTCCTACGTATTCCCATTCATCGTCGAATTCAAGGTACTTGTCGAAGAGCTTCTTGAATTCTGCGCAGTTATGTTCGATTGTGTCAACAGTCATTACCTGTCTCATGTCAGTTCTGCCTGAAGGGTCACCTACCATTCCAGTACCGCCACCGATAAGAACTACAGGAGTATGTCCGTACTTCTGCATGTACATCATGATGATAACCTGCATGAAGTGTCCTACGTGAAGACAGTCAGCAGTAGGGTCGAATCCGATATAGAACTTAACCTTTTCTTTTCCGAGAAGTTCTCTGATTGCTTCTTCGTCTGTACACTGTTCGATAAAACCTCTTTCCTTGAGAACGTCAAAAACGTTTTCGTGTTTACTTACATTATCAGGAATTTTAAACATTATTATGTCCTCTCTTTCAGCCTTTAGTAATATTATTTAGTTCCGAAGATACGGTCTCCTGCATCGCCGAGACCAGGAACGATATATGCGTGCTCGTTTAACTTTTCATCCTTTGCAGCGATATAAACGTCTACATCAGGATGTGCCTTTGTAAGTACTTCGATTCCTTCAGGAGCTGCGATAAGGCAGAGGAACTTGATGTTCTTTCCACCACGCTGCTTTACGAAGTCGATTGCTGCTACTGCACTTCCGCCTGTTGCGAGCATAGGGTCAACTACGAAGATTTCTCTCTTTTCGATATCAGCAGGAAGCTTGCAGTAATATTCTACAGGTTCATGTGTTTCAGGGTCTCTGTAAAGACCGATATGGCCAACCTTTGCGTTTGGAACGAGTGCGAGCATACCGTCTACCATTCCGAGGCCGGCTCTTAAGATTGGAACGATTGCGATGTCTTCGCCATCGAGCATCTTAACTGTTGTATCACAGATTGGAGTTGTGATTTCAACATCCTTTAAAGGAAGTTCTCTTGTTGCTTCGTATGCCATGAGCATAGCGATTTCCTTAACGAGTTCTCTGAAATCCTTTGTTGTTGTGTCTGTCTTTCTGATGATTGCTGTCTTGTGCTGGATAAGCGGATGATCAAATACATAAACCTTTGCCACTTTTAATACCTCCGTATATTCTTACTAACTATATCTTAATAACGTTATTTGTGACGCGACATTCTTCTTCCTCGCGTCTTTTCGTTCTTTGTGACTACATATTGTCGAGCATATCTACTCTTCTCTGGTGACGTCCGCCTTCGAATTCAGTTGTGAGCCATGTCTTTACGATTTCGAGTGCGAGCTCATCGTCAGTAGTTCTTCCGCCGAGTGCTACCATGTTTGCATCATTGTGAAGTCTTGTCATTTCAGCCATATGCACGCTTGTGCAGAGTGCGCATCTTGCACCCTTTACTTTGTTGGCTGCGATTGAGATACCGATTCCTGTACCGCAGACAACGATTCCTCTTTCTGCTTCGCCTGAAACTACTGCTTCCGCACACTTCTTTCCATATTCAGGATAGTCAACCGAGTCTTCTGAATATGTTCCGAGGTTCAATACTTCGTAACCGTTTTCTTCAAGATACTTAGCTATTACTTCCTTAAGAGCGAATCCGCCGTGGTCGCTTGCTACTGCAATTTTCATAAATGCCTCCTGTATTACTATCACTGAATAAATTTATATGTTGCCTTTACGGCTATCAAACTTTAACAATATTATATCCTGCGCTCTTCAGCATACGGTTCATTACCGCAAATCCTACTCCATCATTATCTGAAAGAGCACCGGCGAGGATAAGATCCACATCTTCCTTGTCCATTTCACGAAGGTCTGCAAAGAAATCGTGGGCCGCTTCGATAAATGCCTTTTCTTCAAAAAGGATTACTCCGACTTTGTTTCCGATTCTTTCATTGAGGACACGGAGTCTTTCGATTTCAGCTTTTACATTGTCGCGAAGTCCTTCGACTACAACCATGTCTGCCTTTGGAGCGTAATGCTTGTACTTCATTCCCGGTGACTTCGGATGGAAGTCTTCCGAGAAGCCTGCGTCAAGGCCTTCACCTTCAGGCTTGAAATCAGGTCTTTCATAAAGAGCCTTGTCGTATTCAACTTTCTTTCCGATTGCTGCGCTGATATCTTCTGCTGTGAGGATTCCCGGTCTTAAAATCACAGGAATATCTCCGCTTACATCAAGTACTGTCGATTCGATTCCGATACGGCAGTCTTCTCCTTCGAGAATCGCATCGATTCTTCCGTCAAGATCGTCGATGACGTGCTGCGCCTTTGTAGGGCTTGGCTTTCCCGAAAGATTTGCGCTCGGTGCTGCAATAGGGCATCCTGCCGCTTCGATAAGGTCAAGCGCAATCTGATTATCAGGCATTCTTATCGCTACTGTGTCGAGTCCGCCTGTAGTAACGTCAGGAACGATGTCTTTTTTCTTTACAATCAAAGTAAGCGGTCCCGGCCAGAACACATCGATAAGTGTTACTATAGTCGGTGAAAGTCGTGGAGTAAGCTGTCCGATATCTGACGCTCTTGCAATATGAACTATCATCGGATTATCGCTCGGACGGCCTTTTGCTGCGTAGATCTTTGCTGTAGCTTCGCTGTCGAGAGCATTTGCTCCGAGTCCGTAAACAGTCTCAGTAGGAAACGCTACGAGTCCGCCTTTCTTTATGATATCTGCAGCTTCTCTGATATTTTCAGTTGTCGGTTTTAGAATTCTAGTTTCCATTTGTGCCTTTATATTCCTTTCCCGATTTTCTGCTTTTCAATTTAGAAGTTCTTCATCTTTTCAGCCTGGTCGTTTGTGATGAGGCCGTCGATGATTTCATCAAGATCTCCGTCGAGGAAGTAGTCAAGCTTGTAGATTGTAACGCCGATTCTGTGATCTGAAACTCTTCCCTGTGGGAAGTTGTAAGTTCTGATTCTTTCTGAACGGTCGCCTGTACCTACCTGGCTCTTTCTCTGTTCAGCGATTTCCTTGTTCTGTTCGCTGAGCATGAGGTCATAGAGTCTTGCACGAAGTACCTTGAATGCCTTTTCCTTGTTCTTGATCTGTGACTTTTCGTCCTGACAAGTAACAACGAGACCTGTAGGCATATGTGTAAGTCTTACAGCTGAGTCAGTAGTATTTACGCACTGTCCGCCGTTACCTGAAGCTCTGTATACGTCAACTCTTACGTCGTTAGGGTTTACCTGTACAGTTACTTCGTCAACTTCAGGAAGTACAGCTACTGTAGCAGCTGATGTGTGGATACGGCCTGATGACTCAGTTTCAGGAACTCGCTGTACTCTGTGAGCACCTGATTCGTACTTGAGTCTTGAATAAGCGCCCTTACCCTTGATGAGGATAACAGCTTCCTTGATTCCGCCAAGACCTGTATCGTTGATGTCCATCATTTCTGTCTTCCATCCGTGTCTTTCAGCGTAACGTGTATACATTCTTAAGAGGTCAGCTCCAAAGAGTGCAGCTTCGTCTCCGCCAGTACCGGCTCTGATTTCAAGGATTACGTTCTTGTCATCGTTAGGGTCCTTAGGGAGAAGAAGGATCTTTAATTCCTGTTCGAAAACTTCGAGCTTTTCTGTGAGCTCAGCAATTTCCATCTTTGCCATTTCACGAAGTTCATCGTCTCCGAGTTCGAGCATTTCCTTAGCTCCTGCGAGGTCTGACTTTGCCTTCTTGTATTCTCTGTATTTGTTTACTATAGGCTCCATTTCGCCCATTTCCTTCATGTGTTTCTGCCATACCGGCTGGTTGTTGATAATTTCCGGGTCAGATACCTTGAGCGACAATTCCTCGTACTTTTCGAGTGTGAAGTCTAACTTATCAAACATAAATCTATTTCTCCTTAAATTAAATTAAAAACTACAAAATCTAACTATTCATTTTATCATAAAAAACTCTTTCTAACAAGTCCGCAGATGTTGATTTTTCAATGTTTTTTAGCTTTAAAGATTTTAGGGGTTTGTTAGAAATGATTCTTGCTTTGTTTCCAAAAAAATATGCCGGGAAATTTTTCCCGGCAATTAGTTCATGATTAGTCGATATTGTACTTGTTCTTGAACTTTTCAACACGTCCGCCTCTGTTAACGAACTTCTGCTGACCTGTAAAGAACGGGTGGCACTGTGAGCAAACGTCAAGTCTGATTTCTTCCTTGAGTGACTTTGTAACGAATGAGTTGCCGCATGCGCAAGTTACTTTACATTCCTTATAATCTGGATGGATTCCTTCCTTCATGCTAATTACTTCCTTTCCTGCTCAGCGCCTAAGCCTTTGCATAATTTTTGCCGGCCAGGTTTTAGTATGCCCAGTCACAGCCTTTATATTGTAGCACACGAAAATGGCCATTTCAAGCCTTTTTTGAAGAATGTTCAAGAAAAACTGAACAATTTGTGTTGAAAACGCGCGGCGTACTTCGAGCGAACTGTTGCGAAGTTCCTATGTGCGAGGGCCACTCGTGCAGCACGGTTCTTGATCCTTCATTTTACCGTGCAGGGCCTGCGATAGTCTGTGCGCTGGTTTGTCCATGATTATCTTTCACCATTCATCTTTGTAGCGATACTGTTTCTCCTGAAATAATCCAAAGTCATTTCTTGAAAAGTTGGAGTGATGTTGCTTCTCGCAAAATAATCCAACATATTTCTTGTAAAATCGGCTATTTCTGTGATTTTAGTGGTTATTTCAAAGGATATTTCCCTTTGGTTTTTTCATTTTTTGGAGTGGATCAAGGATGCTTCAAAAACTCCAAAAAATTGTTGCCATTTTTAAGGATTTTTATTGGAGTATTCTGCTTCCTTTCGTTTCACTCCAAACTTTGCTCAGAATCCGAAGCATTTTCCCTCTCATTCAGCACTTTTTATACGAAATTCCATTTGTTTATTTGGAGTTTTCTTCGTTATTGAATTACACTCCAACAAATAGCGGATTATAGCTTCACACTCTTCGCACTCCCATTCCCGACCGCCTCCATCAAAAAGAGGTATTCCTGACACGGATTCATGTCACGGAATACCTCTTTGTTTTTTACCTGTTCTAATCCTTGGATATTAGCACACGAGAGCTGCGATTGCCTGTGCATAGATCTTTGTGATGAGCATGAGGTCATCGAGCACGATGTGTTCGTTTGCCTGATGTTCAGTGAGTGGTCTTCCTGGAAGGAGTGCGCCGAATGCTACAGCATTTGGTACTGCTCTTGCAAATGTTGCACCGCCGATTGCGATTGGTTCACTCATGTCGCCAGTCATTTCCTGATATACGCTCATGAGAGTCTTAACGAGTTCACTGTCCTTTTCCATGTAGAGAGGACCTGTTGCGTAGTAGTTTTCGAGCTTGATGCCGTAAGCTTCTACCTGCCCCTTGATGTTTTCTACGATTGCATCGTAGTCGTGCGTTACAGGACATCTTACGTCAACGCCGAGTACTACATTGTCGCCATCGATACCGGCAAGGCCGATATTCATTGAAAGGTTACCGCTTTCGTCTTCGCAGTTTACACCGAAGTTGTTGCCGTTGTAGTCCATAGCGATCTTGTCGTTATAGAATACAGCGATAGGGCATTCGATTTCGCCGGCTACGTGCTTCTTGTAGAGTTCACCCATGAGTTTTGAGATAGCGTTTTCGCCGAGTTCAGGGAGTGAAGCGTGAGCTGCTACGCCTTCCATTTCAACTGTTAATTCGTTTCCGTTCTTATCTGTAACTACTGCCTTACAGAAGTCAGGAACCGCATTTACAGCGTTACCGCCTTCGATTGATACGATGCCGGCAGCCTTCTTGTCCATTACGAGGTCAAATCCGAGCATGCTCTTTTCTGCAAATATTACAGGGAAGTTTGCGTCCGGTGCGATTGAGTAAGTCGGGATTTCTCCGCCTACTTCTGCGTAGTGTTCGAGGTCTCTCCAGCCTGTTTCTTCGTCAGCGCCGAAGATGAATCTGATTCTCTTGTTAGGGATAAGGCCTGCATCGTAGATTGCCTTTACTGCGTAGATACATGATACAGCAGGTCCCTTATCATCGATAGTTCCTCTTCCCCACATAATTCCATCTACGATGTTTGCTGCAAATGGAGGTTCATTCCAGCCGTTTCCTTCAGGAACAACGTCTACGTGAACAACGATTCCGAGCATTTCTTCGCCTTCACCGATTTCAGCGTAACCTACATAATTATCGTAGTTTACTGTCTTGAATCCGAGGTTTTCGCAGATTTCGAGTGCTCTTCCGAGTGCATCTGCACATCCCTTACCAAAAGGCATGCCTGGTTCTTCTTCTGCCCATACGCTTCTGATCTGGATAAGTGACTGGAGATCTTTTACAAGTGCGTCGAAATTCTTTTCAACTGCAAGATCAATATTCTTGTTTAAAGCCATTTTGTTTCTCCTTTGTATAAATAGCTGATTGATTTCGTCATATCGCTATTATATCATACTTCTCTCTTCTTATATACAAAGGCAGCATGCGCTTTTGCGAATGCCGCCCTTATTTTTAAAATATGTCTCCTTACTGGAGGCCGATTCCCCACTGAGTAATTGTACAGAATGTGAGGATTAAGCAGATTGCTACTGAAAGGATAACGAAGAGTGGCATGAACCACTTGTACCACTTTCCGAGCGGAATTCTTGAAAGTCCGCAGATGATAGCAATACTGTTTGTAGGCCAGAGAAGCTGTGCATAACCGTGACCGAGTGAGTATGCGAGAACTGCTGTCTGTCTTGTTACGCCTGCGAGGTCAGCTACAGGAGCGATGATAGGCATTGTTGTTGATGCCATACCTGATGCTGAAGGCATGATTAATCCGAGGATTAAGTGTAAGAAGTAGAGTCCTGATGCTGTGAGCCAGCTTGGGAGACCCTTAATGCACTGATAAAGAGCAAATACGATTGTGTCTGTGATTCCTGCTCCGTCAAGTACGAGGTTGAGACCTCTTGCAAGACCGATTACGAGACAACCTGCAGCCATACCTGTGAATGAATCTACGAGGTACTGAAGAGCTGTATCTGTGTCAATCTTATTGATTACGCAGAGAATGATAGCGAGGATGATGTATGTAGCTGAAATTTCAGTGAAGTACCATCCGAGCTTCTGGCAAGCATATACGAACCAGAGGATTGCGCCGAGGAATAAGATGAGTGAGATAGCGTGCTGTGGTGTGAAAGGAGCTTCGTCGTCTGACATATCTGAAGCAACATCGCTGAAGTCCATTCCGTAAACGATTGACTTTGAAGGGTCCTTCTTGATTCTTGCACCGTACCACATTGTGTAAGCAATCCAGATTGCTGTTGTGATAGCGAGTACTACGAGTCTGAATGAGAGACCTGAGAAGAGTGGAAGTCCTGCTACTGTCTGAGCGATACCTGTGTTATAGAAGCTGATACCACCAACGTTGAAACCAACTACTGCAGCTACAGCTGATACAACAACACCAACGATAGCGTCGTATCCTACTGAAATAGCCATACCGATGAATACACCGATTAATGGGTAGAGACCTTCCATTTCACCCTGGAAACCGTCGAGAGCATAGATTGCAAGGAATCCTGGAATGAGGAGATAAGTCTTCTTCTTGAGCTTTCTTCTTACCCAGTTAATGAAACCAGTGAACGCACCGATTTCTGTGAGGATAATAGCTACCCAGCATCCGATGAAGATGAGGAAGATAAGGTCAGCTGCGCTAACGATACCATCGTACATGTACTTGAATACTTCAAACGGACCTGTAGGGTTCTTTTCAACGTAATGGAATGAGTTTACGTCAATGTGTTCGATACCTGTTGCTTCGTCGAGTACACGATCAAATGAACCTGCAGGAATAACATAAGTTAAAACAGCAAGAACAATGATCATGATGATCATAAGCACTGGTGTTGAAGGGGCCTTAAAACCCTTCTTCTTGTTAAGTGTTTCGTCCATTTCTGCCTCCTGGAAAATAGAAAAATTATTGCATTACTGGTGCTTTGTCTTTGGTATGGTTATCATACTAATTTACCAATTCGACACACACCAAGTACTATATTATCACTTTTTGCTCCGTAAAGTCAAACCAATTTTTCACCGTGTGAAACGTATTTTTGAATTTGTGTCCAAGAAAAAAAGGACGGAATTCATCCATCCTTTTTTGTCAAATACATAAATCACATTTTTACGTTGTTTATTATCTCAGACTCTTTTTTTCAGAATTACCACTCTGTCAAGACCCGCAAGATCTTTCACAATTTTTGCAGGTTCGTATACAGAAAGCTCTTCCGCTCCGCTCTTCTTTCTTGCCTTCTTCTCAGTAGTTTTTACTGCTGCGGCAATTTCTGCAAGATCTTCTGCCTGGTCATGTCCGATTTCAAAAAGAAGCCAGCCGCCTTCATTAAGATGCATCGGAGCCTCTTCAATTATGCGTCTGTAGAAATCAAGTCCGTCATCTCCACCATCGAGAGCAAGGCGCGGTTCGTGATCCTTCACTTCTGTCATGAGCGTACCGATAACATCACTCCTTATATACGGAGGATTCGAAATAATCATGTCAAATGTAGCTTTTCCGAATCTTTTCTTTACCGCCTCGAAGAGGTCTCCCTGCGCAAAGTTTACTTTTGCTCCGAGCGTCTTCGCATTACATTCTGCAACCGCAAGAGCCTCAGTGCTTATATCAGTTGCTGTTACAGAAGTTCCTCCTGCAAGCTTAGCAACCGATATGCCGATTGCTCCGCTTCCTGTGCAGAGATCCATGATTTTTTTAATCTTCTTGTCTTTTTCAATTATCGCAAGTGCTTCTGAAACGAGTACCTCTGTATCCTGCCTCGGAATAAGAACACTTTCATTTACCTTGAAATCAAAGCCCATGAATTCCTGATGACCTGTAATATACTGAAGCGGTCTTCCGCCTGCACGGACATCAAGTACATTGAAATACTCTTCTATGGACTTGTCATCGACTTCTCTGGCCCATTCCATAAAAAGTCTTCCTCGTTCGAGGCCATTCATAAAACAATAGAGTTCTTCAGCATCATATTTGCTTGACTCTATACCTGCTTCGGCAAGTCTTTTATTTCCAAGCGCAAGTACGTCCCTTACTAACATTCCCATCTTATTTGTCTACTTCTTCCTCTGTAATTTCGTCTTTTACAATCGGTCTTCCTTCCTTGTCGCAAGGTCCTTCAAAACAAGGTGTTTCAGGATCAACCATAACAGCCTTCATTGCAGCTATCGCAACTTCGAGCTGCTCAGTTTCAGGCTCGCATGTTGTAAGCTTCTGGAGATAAAGTCCCGGAAGCGATAAAACCTTTACGATAATGTTGTCTGAACGTCCCGCCCACTTGAGGAGTTCATATGATAGTCCTGCAACAACAGGTATGAGAAGGAGTCTTGATGTCACACGCCAGAAAAGATTCGGCCAGCCGAGCAGTGAAAAGAGAATAAGCGAAATCACCATTACAAACATAAGAAAGCTTGTTCCGCATCTCGGATGAAGCGTATAGAATGACTGGCAGTTTTCAGGTGTGAGTTCAAGACCATTTTCATAGCAATGTATGCACTTGTGCTCTGCTCCGTGGAACATGAAGACACGCTTGATATCCTGCATGTTTCTTATAAGGACAACATAGAGCACAAACATGCAGATTCTCAAAATACCTTCTATCAGGTTCAGAATTATTTCGTTTTCCGTAAATCTCTGTGCAAAATGTACTATTCCTGTCGGAAGTATGATGAAAAGCCCTACCGTCATGATGACAGCGAGAACTACTGAAACATACATCATGATGTTCCATGACTTTTCTTTACCGAACTTGTTTTCCATCCAGATTTCAAGTTTGTCTTTTTCAATCTCAATAGCATCAGGTCCATCGTAACTTTCGAGCACGTCAGCCGAATACATGATAGTCTTTGTTCCCGAAACAAGCGAGCTCGCAAAAGCAACAACCCCTCTTATAACCGGAAACTTCATCCATTTGCTTGGAGTAGGAAGCATCTCTGTTTTCATGTGGAGATCTCCGTTCGGGAATCTGATACATGTTGCAGTTCTGTCCGAACCTCTCATCATTATTCCCTCGAGAATTGCCTGTCCCCCTACTTTTGTAGGACAGGCATCTTTGATAAATATCTTCTTTAAATCCATTTAAATCCCTTAGTCCTTCATTGTTTTCTTAATTACTTCGATAAGTTCTTTGTTGTTCTTTGTATGTGCGAGATGGTCTATGACAATCTCTGTTGTTTCCTGCGTACCTTTGTTTGCAAGGCTTCTTCTTAATGTCCATACTGCCTCAAGCTCTTCAGAATTGAGGAGAAGGTCTTCTCTTCTTGTTCCCGAGCGGTTAAGGTCAATTGCAGGGAAAATACGCTTTTCTGAGAGCTTTCTGTCTAAATGAAGCTCCATATTACCTGTACCCTTGAATTCCTCAAATATAACATCGTCCATACGACTTCCTGTTTCTACAAGCGCAGTTGCAAGAATCGTGATGCTTCCGCCTTCTTCCATCTTGCGGGCTGCTCCGAAGAATTTCTTAGGTTTGTGAAGTGCCCCGGGATCAAGCCCGCCCGAAAGCGTTCTTCCCGATGCCGGAACCACGAGGTTATACGCGCGCGCAAGTCTTGTGATACTATCGAGAAGAATTACAACATCCTTTCCGTGTTCAACAAGTCTCTGCGCTCTTGCGAGTACCATTTCAGCAACTTTTACATGATGCTGCGGAGTTTCATCAAACGTCGAATAAATAACTTCTCCGCCGATAAGGCTCCTTTTCATATCTGTAACTTCTTCAGGTCTTTCGTCAACCAGAAGAACGATAAGTTCAACTTCAGGATAATTTCTTTCTATTGTGTTTGCAATGTTTTTGAGAAGGACTGTTTTTCCTGCCTTAGGAGGCGCTACTATAAGTCCTCTCTGGCCACGTCCGATCGGAGCCACGATATCGATAAGTCTCATCGCAAGCTCACGGCTCTGCCCTTCAAGAGACATTCTTTCATATGGAAAGATCGGTGTCAGACTGTCAAAATCCTTTCGTCTAATTGCAGCTCCCGGTTCATCTCCGTTTACTGTATTTACATAGAGAAGTGCTCCGAAACGTTCACCTTCATTCGGAAGTCTTGTAACACCTTTTATTTTATCACCTGTCTTTAAATTAAAACGCCTTATCTGTGTAGGTGAAACGTAAATATCTTTTTCACTTGTAAGGAAATTTGAAAACCTCAGGAAACCAAAACCATCGTCTGCTTTTTCAAGAATACCTTCAACTACAGGACGTTCTTTTTCATCTGCCTTCTTTTCTTTCGAGTCAGTATTCTCCTTATCCGGTGCTTCTTCTGCCGGCGTTTCAATTGCTTCAGGTGCCGGCGCTTCTTCGCTATTCAAGAGCGCAACGAGAAGATCAGCTTTTTTCATCTTTTCACAACCTTCTATGTCAAAAGCCGCTGCAATTTCTCTCAGTTCAGATAACTTCTTATCCTTTAAAATATTTTTGTCCATAAACAAAACCACAGGGAAGAACTCCCTTTCCTTTCCAGATTATAAACTTTTAAATTAATTCAGGTGAAATATGAGAAATAAACTTCGGGGCAGGAGCACATCCCGCCCCGTTCAGATTAAAAACTATGTACTATTTGATTTCAATAAGATTGATACCGTCAGCTATAAAAGTAACTCTTGTACCTTCTTTAATTTTTGCTGTACTTACAGTTTCAGGTGTGAGGAGATAACAGATGTCATCACCGTCAACATTTATTGTCACGCGGAGTGTATCTTCCCAGAGCATATGAAGTGATGAAATCTTTCCTTTCTGAACTTCAGGTGCTCCGATGTAGTGAGCCTGAGGTTTTTCGTCCTTGAGGAAAGTCATGCCTGATACTGTAACGCCCGGCTTGTACTCACCAATCATTTCTGTCTTGAGACTTCCGATGATTCTTATCTGTGCTCCTTCAAAGAAACTGTTTTCTTCACTTGTCTTATATGTGAAAGTTTCCTTTGCGGGATCGTATGTGCTCCATACGTTATTGTAAATTCTGTTTGCAATCGCAGCAAATTCGCTTCTCTTTACTCCGGAAGCCGGCTGGAAAGCGACAGTTCCGTCAAGCTGAAGAGAACCCTTCATAATACCGTGTCTGTAGAGCATATCCACATATACCGCTTCTTCATCGTCTATTAACGATGCGTCTGTAAACGGCAGATTTACAACGCCTGCAAGGTTTTTGTCAAAAGCTTTTGCCGTCCACACCGCAACAGTAATTCTCGGTGCCGGATTACCAAGCTTTGTTTCATCATTTACAAAGTCTCCGAGCTCTTCTTCAGCTATGATTCCGAACTCAAGACCGTATGCAACATATTCCTTCGCCCAGTCTGCGATTCCCGCATCGTCTAATAACGATGCATGCTTTGCTGCGAGCGTAATTGCAGCTCCTGAAGCATCAACAGGCTGCTGCCATGCAGGATCAGCTGTGCGAAGATTTCCTGCTGCGTCAAGCGCCCTGTAGAGCATAGTCGCTGCTTCTTCGTAGCTCACTGAGCTTTCAGGATGGAATGTGTATGATGTACCATCCCATGACGGATATCCGTTTACGATTCCCTTTTCAGCTGCAAAGGCAATTTCCGATGCTGCCCAGTGGCTGCTTGAAAGGTCTGTGAATGTTACTGCAGCATCCGCTTCCTGCGTGCTTAGCCCGATTCCGATGCCTGTAAATGCTATCGTCATCGCCATGATAAAAGCAAGGCTTTTCTTTAAACTGTTTTTCATTATCCCTTCTCCTTTCCCGAGAATTTATCCTTTTCCCTTTTGACGAACTATTTATAATGTTTGTTCCTTATTCAGTAACTGCACCGTCTGTAATTGCACCATCTGATGTTGTTTCAGGAACTATTGTGTAGATTGACCTTAAGAGTTCTTCGATTCCTGCTGTATCAGGGTAAACGAAGTATGGTGCTTCCTGCTGAAGTGTGTGAGGAATTGTATATGTTGAGATATTTTCCGCTTCCATACCGAGCGCCTTTGTTCCGAGACTTATCATTGCCTTGTATGTGAAGTTTGAATCGATTTCTTCAAAAGCAACTTCCGCACACTTCATGATGCCGTGGTCAAGCGCTGCGGAAATCGCATTTCTCAGCCATGCCTGCTGAGCTTCGATTCTTCCGATATCACCCATAGCATAACCGGAACGGAATCTCAGGAACTTGATTGAATCAATACCGTTAAGAGTCTGCTGTCCGGCCTTGAAGTCGATGACAAGTCCGTTCGGATCAAGCGTTGTATCCCAGTAATCTTCATAATACATATCCTGCTCGATATACATAGGTACGCCGCCCATTTCGTCAACGATTGCCGCAATATCAGCATATTCAACTACTGCATAGTAATTGATAGGAATTCCGAGGAGCACATCGCTGACAGCTTTGGCCATTTCTTCAACTCCCTGATGGAATACCGAGTTTATCTTGAGATATGCGTGTGCGTCTGCATATTCTGCTCTGTAATAATATGTATCTCTCGGAATTGAGATGATATCAGCTCTCTTTGTGACAGGGTCGAAACTTCCGAGCATGATTGTGTCTGCGAGAGGGTAATTCACTCCGAGCACAAGCACATTAACTCGCTTTGAATCCGAAAACTCTGCGAAGAACGGGCTCTCAGGATTTACAAGCACTTCAAACTTAACTTCCTCTTCCTCATCACCTGTTGCAAAAGGATTAGTATCAAGGAAATTGTTTATGGCTATTCCGAGCGGTACGAATAAAATTACAAAAACGATAAGCGCTGTTACAAATGTCCTGAGGAAACTTCTTTTTCTTCCGGAATCGCTTGCCGCTGCTGCCGTTTTTACGCCGCTTTTTCTGGCCTCTCTCTTTGCTTCTTTTTCAGCTGCTCTCTTTTCTTTGAGAAGCTGCTTTGCCATCTTTTTTACTTTTTTCTCGTGTCTTTTCTGTCTGCTTCTGCTTGCCATGATACCTGGATTCTTCCCTTTGCCCTTTTGACTTTATATACTGGTTCAAAAAATACTGATAATATGAGTGCGGCTTATTTTTGCCGTACATTTTATTTTACCCTATCGGATATTAATTGTAAATAGCGCCCAGGCTTCCAGATTATTAAAGATTTATTAAGTCTGCATTAATAGTGAGCAAAATTATAAATTGTCAGTTGAAAAGTAGCGCACGAGACTGTATAATATTTTTGTCGACCGGCGGGTCGGTTTTTGTGATTACAATTGATATTTTAATATGAAAGGACTTAGAGATTATGAAGAAAACTATTAGCTTTGTTCTCGCCCTTACAATCATCCTCGGATCATTCGGTGCAGTATTTGCTGACGAAACAGTAACCGCTCCGGTTCCTAAGACTGAACCTGATGCTCTCGGAATGTATTTCACAGGCGAAGAAATCAAGCTCTCACTCGACGATGCTCTCAAAATCATGACTACAACAGGCCCTGCATACGATGCTGTACAGCTCACTAAGAAGGGGAATGACGCTGCAGCAAGAGGCCAGTTTGAGTTTATTGAAGCGATTGAAGAACTTCAGTTAGCTACTAAGCACCCTACAATGGGCGCTATCATTGAAAGTGCTGCTGCACAGGCTGGTATGCCTACATCAATGAATTCACTCACTGGTAAGCAGGCAGAGCTCGCAAAGACTTTCTACAGAGCATATTCACCTGTTGCTTACGAAGCAGGCATGAACGGTATCAAGAACTCAACAATCCAGGCTTACTTCGGACTCCTCATGACTGAAGAAGCATATAACATCGCGAAGGAAACTTGCGATATCAAGGAAACTCTCTACAAGAACACTCAGAGAAAGTTCCAGCTCGGCGTTGCCTCAAAGATGGAAGTGCTCCTTGCTGAATCAGATTACTTAAGCGCTCAGCAGAAGGAAATGGAAGCTCTCGCTACATACAACACAACTAAAATGTCATTCAACATGGCGATGAACTTCGACCTCACTCAGAATGTTACTCTTACTGACAAGCTCGAAATGGTAACGGCACCTGCAATCGATATTGAAAAGTCAATCGAATCAGCACTTACAAAGAGAAACGAACTCATCAAGGCTAAGTACGACATGGACAATGCTCTCCTCCAGTTCAACAGTGTTAAGGCTTATCCTAGAAACTCAGCTACTTACATGGGTGGCGAAGCAGGCTACAAGGGAGCAGAACTCGCATACAGAATGCAGCTTTTAACTACAGAGCTCGGTCTCCGTCAGGAATATATGAGTATTCAGAACCTCAAGGCAGCAGTTGCATCAGCTGAAAAGGTTGCGGCAAATGCCAAGGAAGCTGCACGTCTTTCACAGCTCCAGTACGATGCAGGAATGTGCACTATGACTGATCTTCAGACAGCACAGAACAACTCAGCTGCAGCTCAGCTCGGAGTAGTAAGCGCAATCATGAACTACAACATCGCAGTTTACAGTTTCGACTACAACTCAAATGCAGGAATTATGTAATTCCTAAATACATCAAAAAGAACCAGGGCGTCCGCATAAAGCGGACGCCTTTTATTCTTCTTATACTACTCCCATGCAATTTCTATTTTCTTTCCCTGCGCTACATAATCTGCAAGGCAGAGATTGATGAGTGTCTGATACGGGATTCCCGTTTCTTCTGCCATTTCTTTGAAATAATTAATCGTTGTGACGTTTATATTAATTGTCACCTGCTGTTTCAGTTTTTTTGCATAAGGATTCTTTCTGGGATTAAGATTCTCAATATCATATTCATCTCTCATCGTTTTATCCCTCCTGTCTGTAGTATGCCTGGCTCTCATTTCTGGATGCTCTTCTGGCCGAAATAATTCGAATTATTCCGGTTTGATTCCTGTAGCAGTGACTGACAATACAAAGCCGATTGCCTTCTGAAATGCCGATAATCAGAAATCGTTCTTCAAGCACGGAATGTTCAGGATCATCAAAAAGAATCGCATTTTCATCCAGGAACACTGTAAGCGCTTCTTCGAAAGCAATGCCATGTTTCCGTTTGTTGATTTCATTCTTTTTAATGTTCCACTCAAAGCTCAGTTCTTTTATACTTATATTATAATTATCATACAATTATATGTCAATACCTCCTTTGCTATTTTCGCGCTACCAGACTCTGTGTATTTTGATTCCGCTTCCGCCTGTGTCATCGATTATTACGGTAACTTCGTCAGTCGCAGTCTTTCCTCCCGGATATGTGGCAGTAAATATGAATGTAATATCGCAGTTTCCTTCTTTTGCGAGTTTCGCCGCTATACCGCTATCGAAAAATGATCCCGCAAAATTGTTATCTCCGTTTTTAATTAGCGTTACTGTCTTTTCAGGATACTCGGAAATCGTTACTTTTACAGACGATACATTTCCGCGTGTTTCTGCGCTGAGATTAAACGATTCGTTTGCCCAGTAAGTATTACTGCTTCTCGGATGATCCGGATTCTTTTCGTTGTATTCAAGTCTCTTTTCCTCCCAGGCAGGGAAGTGTGATACGTTTCCTTCGATTTTCATTCCCGGTTCTACTTCAAAATCATAAAAGCCGAATCCAGTTCCGAGCTCGTCTTTAACGGTGCACACAACAGAATAACTACCTTCCTTCGCACCACCAGGGATGGCATCCGTCGTAATTACAGGGTACTTTCCCGCTGCATTCGGAGTAATATTGTCATGGCTTTGCGTATAGATAAGTTTTCCTTCAAAGAATACTTCTGTCACGAGTTTCAAAGGATCCTTCTCAAAATCATTTACACTTACAGAAATACTCATATCATCACCTTCAAGAGGTTTTCGCGGATTGGTTTTAATCGTTTCAATCCACGGAGCTGTAGCTGCACCTTCAATATAAAAAGTCAGTTGCACCTTATTTGATTCTTTATCGTAATCAATTCTTCCCGTACTGTCTTCCTGCCAGTGCTCAACAGTATACTTTCCGTCGATATAGAATTCTGTTATCGGAGCTTCGAGAATTTTTCCCGCGTCAGGGTGCGGACCGTCATTCGCTTCGATATGTGTATATCTCCAGTATTCTTTCTTGGAAGGATCATCTTCATAGTCATAATACGAAACATCGTACTTTACAGCCTCGCCTTTGTGATATACAGGAGTTTTCACTTCTCCATCGTTTCCTGCCACCTTGTCCATCTTTATTTCTCCTCCGCTGACATCAAACGCAGATATTTCGCTGCCGCTCATATAACCATCCTCCACATATACCTTCTGTCCGTTTTCGATGTAGTAGAGCCTGAATTCTCCAAGCGACCAGTCACCTTTTCCGCTGATGCTGAAATCTACTCTTCCGCTGAAGACTTCATCTTCAAAAAATAGTTCACTATTTTCAGGTCTTATATAGTAATTACCGCCTGTGATTGAATCGTTCAGTACGTTTGTAAGGACCATTTCAACATTGTCAAAGCCGGCTCCCACCTTGTAGAGATTGCCTGTATATGCGCGGATTGATCCTTCGCTCTTATCAGTTGTCAGCCTGAATGACTTCGCAATAGAAATCGGGTAATAACTGTTTGATGTTTCATACCTTACATTTATTACTTTTCCTTCGACAGTCCACTTTACAGCACGCTTTTCAACAGGCGATGAAGCAATCGTAAGCGCAGTAAATACTGATTTCTGGTCTTCAGGAATGTTCACCGTCAGGTCTCTGTTGCTCGTTCCGTCGTTTCGAACCATGTACTCATGCGCACCGGC
Organism: Clostridiales bacterium; assembly: GCA_015058155.1. Taxonomy (GTDB): domain Bacteria; phylum Bacillota; class Clostridia; order Peptostreptococcales; family Anaerovoracaceae; genus QAKD01. Next base: position 17,705 of record SVCW01000012.1, read on the forward strand.
ATCTGGTTTTACACTTATGTATCTGATTTCCTGTCCTGCATATGACACTATTTCTTCAGGTGTACGAAAGCTTCCTTTTTCTCTGCTATCTTCAAATGTGAGGATTGTGCTTGTGCCTGCGGCAAGTGCCTCATCTTTGTCTCCCTTTACATTTCCTGCCGTAGAATCAGCCTCTTCAATCATTATCACTTTCAGGTTATCAATGATCATATACGTCTGGATAGGTCTTCTTCCATATCCCTTGTTTCCGAAGCTCAGAGTATGCTCTCCCGATTCAAGTATAAATGGATGCGTGTATCTTCCTTCGGATGCAGAGAACGAAGAATTTCTGTACCAGCGGCTATCATCAATATTTATGTATGACTCGTCAACGGCACCGTCTTCTGCCGCCATTTTATAATCGAAGGAAATTATTGCTTTTTTCCCGTCAGGAATCGTAAAACTGAGGCTGGAACTATCGGATCTCGCTCTGTTTGAATTACTGTCCTCTGCTCTGTGAAGCGCCGCACCATAATATACTCCGTCAGCAGTTCTTGAACTTGCAACCCCTGCAAAATAAGCATTCACATCATCAAACGACGAAAAATCTTCGCTTTCTATATCGGTTACTATGTAATGTACATCTTTGAACTGCGGTTCTATTGCCTCACCCGTCACAAGCGGATTTGTAAGGTCGATTTCGCCTGCTGCTCTTTCAAGAGTTGCACTTATTTTTACCGGCTCCGAAAGACTGCCGTCATAACTTAGTTCATAATAATATTCCGTGTCCGGTTTGAGATAATACGTTTTTGTAATCGTCGATACTTCACTACCTTCGACCGTAGATATAACAACTCCATCTTCGCTTTCACTTTCTTTCAGGAGTCCGGCACTTAAAATCTGAACTGCATCCGCAAAATGCTCTTCATCAAACGACACATTTAGCTCATCATTTGATAAGACTTTCTCCCCGTGAATCACAAGGCTTTTAAGCGGAGCAAACTTGTCGGTAGCCATTGAGACTGCAGTTTCTTCTGTCTTCGGAAGTCTTGCAACCCTCAGTGCCTGTACATTTGTACCGTCGCCATATACGTATCTTGCACCTACATTTGAGTACGCAGATACAGCATAGTCATCCGTATACTTTCCATACTCGCATATCACACCTCCTACGCTGAGATCTCCGTAGAGTGTTGAGCCGCTTTTGTACGCCTTTGTAGTTCTTGCTGCGGTATCAAAAATCATCTGCGTGAATGATGTGTTGTAATAACCGCTGAGCGCAGAACCGTCCGAAATGCACGTAGACCAGTTCCCTGTATTTGCTACGATTATATTTCCGATCTGCACGGCATACATCGCCTTACCGGCATCTGTTCCGCAACCTGTAGTTCCGCTTGCGCCTACGACTCTCTCATATGAATAAGTGAGAGGTTCTTCTGATCCTCTTATGTCGTATAGTGTTTCGTTTATTGAATATCTGTACTTATATCCTGAAGATGACGTTCCCGTTCTTCGGTATCCATTGCACAATACAACGATATAATCGAAGTTTCCGTCGCTTTTATATGCCGGAAGGATGTCATGCTCCTTTGCTACACTCCATCCCGATTTAGTAAATATTTCGTTTCCGTCTCTGTCAAAGACATGCGCTGCCGATTTACTGTTTCTGCCGATTACAACATCTCCGTTTGAACCGAATCCGATGATATTGTATGTGCTGGCATAATCAGCACCGGATGGATTAAGTGCGATAAGCCCTGCCTCTTCAGTCTCCGGATCAAAGGAAACTCTCATTATTTCGCTGCCTTTCCCTGTTACGAACGTTATGTCTCCGCTTACTCGTCTTGCTGAACCTTCAGGATCACTATATGAACTTTTCATAATTACTGAGGCCGGGTATGCGTTGTTTATGACTCCTGTCCTCATATTTATTGAGTAAAGCCCGTCACTTTTAAGCGTATATATCCTTCCATCCGAAGTAAAATTATCATCACCAACCTGAAGTGGTATATCTGCTACGAGGCTTCCGCTATCTTTGTCATACACAAGAGTCTTAGCGGTAGTTCTGAAATAGAGATAGTCTCCAGTATCATCCTGCGCCATACCTTTCACAGAAGTTGCGCCGGCACCATCAAGCTGCTCTCCTGAAATAGTGATCTGCCATTTGGGACTTCCATCGTCCTGAATATTGAATTCCGTTCCCAACTTCTCGGCTTCCTTAAGGTCATATGCCTTAATCGTATATGGTGCGGAAATATCATAGTAGTAAATGCTCGTGTATTTCGTGTTCTGGGTCCATGTTGCATCTACAGTGTAAACGGTATCCTGATCTACCATGTACCAGCCTTTTTCAAGAAATGTCCCTTCGACACCATACCCGTACGGTCTTGAAAGGTAAAATACACTGTCCGGTTCTTCTGATGTGTTGAGCTCCTCTTCAGTCTTCACTCTCCTGACAAAGATATCAGTACTAATTCCGCTTTCAAGAAGTTTCTGCTTTAACGAACTCTTTTTTTCGTTGAACAACATTTCCTGCTCATCTTCCTTCGCAAGAAGCAGAAGACTTCCTTCTTTCATCTTTCCGGCGGTGAGACTTACAACCGGCGCAATATTGTCAACATCAGTTTCACAAGTTCCGCTACCTTTCTTAATATCGCTTTCTGATACGTATTCAGGAAGCGTGCCTTCTATCCATTTGTCTTTTACGTCAAGCCTGAACTCAAGCTTTCCTACACCTGTCTTTTTATATGCAATGCCTCTCCACGAACCAAAAGAAGCATCCATAAGACGCCCTCCTGACTCTTCAGCGTTTATCCAATCGCTCCATGAAACAGCCTGTCCGCTTACCGCACCACCGCTTGTCGTTACAGCCGCGCCGCTTACCATCTCTTCCCTTACATACCATGTCCTTTCAGCGCCATCGCCGTCATAAACAGTCACGTCTTCAGCATAAACGTAAGCTTCATTACTGCCTTCGTCCCTGAACTGAGGATTCTCAGAATCAATTACAACAGAAGGTGCCATATCAGGGTAAACAACGAAGTTCTTTTCGACCGTATCAGTATTTCCTCTCGAATCTTCGGCGTATATCCTGTATGTCATGGTCATTTCTTCAGTATTCTTTGTAAGGAACTCAAGCTCGACTCTCGTAAACTTACTGTCAGAACCTGTATCGCTTATGGCTCTCGTCTTTACGAGAGTGGAATTGTCATTTGTATTAGTGCCGCTTCCTGCACCGCCTGCTATCGAAAGGTCGTGATCAAGATGCACCCTTTCACTTCCGCCTTTCTTTTCAATTTCTACCCATAGCTCAGTAAGCGGATATGACGGGTTCTCCGCTACGAGGATTGTAAGCACCTGTCTCCTGTTCTCTTTCTGAACGCCCCCGAGTGTTTCAAGAATCGCAGGAGTCCTGAGGACCTCAATATCTTCCTTGTCCGTCAGAGTATTGCCGCTATCCGTAGTTACTTTGAGTGTTACGGTATAATTCCCCGGACTATTGAAATTCACTTCCGCTTCCGTATCGTCTATTCGTTTTACCCGGCTGCTGCCGCTTGCCGTAAACTTGTTACTTCCATACCCTTCATCATAGAACCTTGCAGCGCCGTAACTCTCTCCGTCTACATCAAATATCGATCTGTCTTCAGCTCTGACCGAGTGGCCTTCGTATGTGATATCAGGAAGATCGAGTATTGCTTCGCCATCTATGTTTGCCGAATTATCTTCATCACCAGCTCCCGAATCTCCAGCATTTCCACTGTCCGGATTAGTTGCCGTTACCTCTTTTTCAATCGTATAAGTTACATCAAAAACAGTCGGAATATAGTACCTGTATCCTTCTGTATATTCTGACTGCGAATCCTGACGGAGATTCATCGGTGTGCCGTTTAGCGTCGTACTTACCGAATAAGTCAGGTTCTTATTATCAAAAGACTTCACACTTATGCTTGCAGAAGGTACTGAGTACGAACTATACGCACCACTATATCCATCGTCAAAGCTTCCGCTTACAGATGTCACCACCGCGCCTTCCGGAAGTCTTCCTGCTATATATATCGTAAATGTCGAGCTGACTGAAGAGCCCTGCTTTTTTCCGAATTGCCATGTGCCATTAATGTGTTTCCATATGTCATAATAGGCAACATCCGTTAACTCCTTCGTTTCAGTGACAGTTACAGTCTCTGCTTCCGCTCTTAGCACTCCTGACTCCGGCCACATGAAACGAAAAGCTCCTTCTCCCGCCTCATATTCTTCAGTTTTAAAAGAACTCTTTTCAGGAAATATAATTCCACCTGTAAAAACAATCAGTATCGCGAGAATGATTGCGCATACACGCACAAGAACATCTTCGCAAAATGCCCGCTTTCTCTCCATTGCAAAACCACCTTTCGTCAAAAGACAATGCTGTATTTCTTTCAGAAACGCTATTTAATAATCGTAAGATCGGTAAAGTCGTAAACCACATCACTGTCTTCAAACATGAAATACACTTTTTCTCCGCTTATATCACGTCCTTCCGGATCGGCAACATATACGTAATAACCATCCTTTTCCACACAGTTTCCCGAAGGGAAGCCGACCGGTTTCACAAAACTTCCGTCTGGCATCATAAGAAACACAAAATCGTGCTTTACAGTTGAATAGATATTAATCGTATTGCTGCTTACCTGTTCTACTCTTGCAATGCCCATATCGCTCATATTTCCCTTATAAACATCGTAAATAACAGGCACAATCCCCGAGTTTGTTTCGGCTTTTCTTACTATCGTTTCGCCTGTTTCTTTGCTGCTTTCTTTCGCGCTGTCATCATCGTCTTCCGCGAGTTGATTACTCTCTTCTTCTGCAAAGAGCTTCGTTTCTTCACTATAGCTGAAGAGTCGTGAAATTACAGTCGCAGCTTCCGCTCTCGTGAGCGTGCGATCAGGTCCGAACGAACCGTCTTCATATCCATTAAGTATTCCGGCTCTGCATGCTGTCATAATATCGTAGGAATTCTCACTGATTTCCGTGATATCGTTAAAGAGCTCATAGTCTGAAGTGCCGCCTGCGGATGGCTTTTCTCCGACATTTTCCATCATGCTATCTTCAAGACTTTTCACAACACTTGCTGCAATATGCGCCATATGTTTTCTTGGTATTTCTTTTCCAAGCATACCCTCACTAATGACATCCTCCTTGAAATAACCTTCTGACTGTGAAGCAAAATAATAATTTGCTGCCCAGTGTTCACCCCTGCCGCCATTATCAGCATCTTTTCCCGTACATGCCGTATAGACCATCTTGATGAACTCACCATACGTTACAGTGCGTGAAGGTCTGAAACTTCCGTCCGGATACCCTGAAACAATCCCTTCATCAGATAAAAAAACAATGTTTTCATATGCCCAGTGCTTCCTGCTCAAATCACTATAACCAGCAGTCCCTGCATACGCAAATCCCGTAATGCTTCCGATGCTCATAGTCATTACGATGCAGAATACAATTAATCTTTTAACCTTATTCAACCCTTTCACCCGCTTCCATTATTTTACATTTTGTACTAATAATTTACAATATTTTCCATTGGAAGTCAAGTCCGCAGAGCCAATAATTTTACATATTTTTACATCCGCCTGCATTCACAAAAAATAAAAAAAAGAGAGGCTTTTCGCCTCTCTCCATCACAGAAATTTACTTTCTGATCATATCTTTTGTAATATCTTCGAGTTTGCTTGCTCCGCACATTGCCATTGTATCCTTGAGTTCGCCTGCAATCTTGTCGATATAAACCTTAACGCCTTCTTCTCCGCCACCATAGAGTGCAGTTACGAAAGGTCTGCAGATGAGAACTGCATCTGCGCCCATTGCAAGAGCCTTGAATACGTCTACGCCTGATCTGATTCCGCCGTCTACGAGAATCTTACATCTTCCTGCTACTGCGTCTGCGATTTCTTCAAGAACTTCTGCTGTAGCCGGACACTGGTCAAGAACTCTTCCGCCGTGGTTTGAAACAACGATAGCTGCAGCGCCTGCTTCTACTGCCTTGAGCGCTCCCTTAACTGTCATTACACCCTTAACGATGAAAGGCTTTCCTGCCATGTCGCAGATTTCCTTTAATTCTGCAACTGACTTGCTTCCTGCAGGAGGTGTCATATTCTTTAAGAATGGAAGACCAGCTGCATCAACGTCCATTGCGATAGCAACAGGATCTGCTGCCTTTGCCTGATCGAGCTTATCCTTGATAGTGTCGATATTCCAAGGCTTGATTGTAGGAACACCGATTCCGCCTGCGTTTCCGATTGCCTTTGTCGCAGCTTCCATAACAGTAGGGTCAGTACCATCGCCTGTGAATGCCATGATTCCTGCGTCGGCACAAGCTTTTACGAGTACGTCGTTATATGATGCATCGTTGTACTTAGGGCTGTAGTGAAGATTAACTGCGCCTACAGGACCTGCAAATACAGGAAGTGTAAATTCCTTACCGAAAATTTCAATTGTAGTGTCAGTTCCCTTGTTTTCACAGATAGTATCCATGTTCACTCTGATTTCCTGCCACTTCTTGTAATTTCTGATTGCATTGTCGCCTGTTCCTTTCGCGCCCGGACCAGGGATGCTGTTTTTACATGCTACACCGTCACACACAGGGCATGCCTTACAAAAATCACCGATACATGCTCTTGCTTCCTGAAGCACTTCGTTGTAATTCATTTTGTTTCCTCCTTGATAAAAATCCGCGGTCAGTGTAACAGCCGCGGATTAGTCATTATTATTTAGGCTTATATGAGCTCTTTAAGTCTACTATTCTGTTGAATACGAGATTGTCCTTTGAGAAGAGCTTTGCGTCTGCGATATAGTATCCATGTCTGAAGAACTGGAATCTGTCGCCTGGGTTTGCTTCAACGATTGAAGGTTCCGCATAACCTGTTGTAATTTCTACTGAATCAGGATTGAGCACGTTCTTACCTTCTTCATCAGGAATCATAAGGTGATTGTAGTTTCTGATTGTAATAGGAACTGCAGTCTTAGCGTCTACCCAGTGGATAGTTCCCTTTACCTTTCTGCCTTCGAAACCTGAACCTGATCTTGTTTCAGGATCGTATGTGCAGAGGAGTTCCTTGATAGTTCCGTCTTCATTCTTCACTACTTCGTTACATGTGATGAAGTATGCGCCCTTGAATCTTACTTCGTTTCCTGGGAAAAGTCTGAAGTATTTCTTTTCAGGAACTTCCATGAAGTCATCGCCGTCTACCCAGAGTTCTCTTGAGAATGGAACCATTCTTGTACCCATTTCAGGAACAACAGCACTGTTTTCGATTTCCATCATTTCAGTCTGGTCTTCAGGATAATTTGTAATGATAACCTTGATTGGCTTTTCGATTACGTTCCTTGACTGAACTTTTTCTTTGAGGTCATCTCTTACGCAGCTTTCGAGAAGTGATACTTCAACAAGGCTGTTTGCCTTTGCAACACCGATCTTGTCACAGAAATCACGAACTGCTTCAGGAGTATATCCACGACGTCTGATACCTGCGATAGTAGGCATACGAGGGTCGTCCCATCCTTCAACAGCACCCTCATCAACGAGAGCCTTTAAATATCTCTTACTCATTACTGTGTTTGTAAGGTTAAGTCTTGCAAACTCAATCTGCTGAGGAGGTGTTTCCCACCAGCCGATTTCCTTGAGAACCCAGTCGTAAAGAGGTCTGTGATCTTCAAATTCGAGAGTACAGATTGAATGTGTAATTCCTTCGATAGCATCTTCAATAGGATGAGCATAGTCGTACATAGGATAGATGCACCATTCATCACCTGTGTTGTGGTGTGTAGCATGAACGATTCTGTAAATAACAGGATCTCTCATGTTGATGTTAGGAGATGACATATCAATCTTCGCACGAAGAACCTTTTCGCCGTCAGCGTACTTTCCGGCCTTCATTTCTTCGAAGAGCTTTAAGTTTTCTTCAACGCTTCTGTTTCTGTATGGTGATTCCTTACCAGGTTCAGTAAGAGTTCCTCTGTATTCCTTCATTTCATCTGCAGTAAGGTCACAAACGAAAGCCTTACCCTTCTTGATGAGTTCTACAGCGCCGTCATACATTGTCTGGAAATAATCCGAAGCCCAGAGTCTTTCGTCCCATTCCCAGCCGAGCCATCTAACGTCAGCTTCGATAGCGTTGATATATTCCATGTCTTCCTTAACCGGATTAGTATCGTCATATCTTAAGTTGCACTTTCCGCCATACTTCTTTGCAGTTGAGAAGTTGAGGCAGATTGATTTTGCATGGCCGATATGAAGGTATCCGTTTGGTTCCGGTGGAAAACGAGTATATACTTTGTTTCCGTATTTTCCTGACTCGAGGTCAGCATCTATAATATTGTGAATAAAATTATTATTGGATTCTGCCATTTTCTTACCTCCAAAAAAACTTACCTGCATTATACCACAGGAGGTAATTTAATACAATCTTCTGTCAAATTATTTGACGATAAATTGTATTATTTTAATGCGTCTTTAAGTTTTTTGCCTGCTTTGAATGAAGGCACAACGCTTTCTGTTACTGTCACTTCCTTGCCTGTGCGAGGATTTACCATTGTTCTTTCGTCTCTCTTGCGGCTGCTGAATGATCCAAGACCTGCAATATGTACCTTATCTCCTTCTGCGAGCACTTCATAAATTGTTTCGATTAAACTTTCAAGAACCAGTTCATTATCCTTCCTAGTCAAACCATTCTTATTTGATAATTCCTTGATTAACTCCTTCTTGTTCATCGAGTCCTCCTTAAACCTCTTGCAAAAATATCTTTGCAAAATATTTTTTGTTCATTAATACGAACATTTTTACCATATTACCATAAAAGGAAATACCAATCAAGAGGTTTTCGATTTTTGGTGTTACCAAAATGTAAAATTTTTAATATATCTCGTAAAAACGCAATATTTAAAAGCAATAATGCACAAAAACATAAAAAAGCTCCTGCATAAGCAGGAGCTTAATTAACTTAGTTTTTCAGAAAACTTTCTCTTATTTTCTTTCTACGATAAGAGCTGTTCCCTGTCCACCACCGATACAGAGAGTAGCGAGACCAGTCTTAGCATCTCTTCTCTTCATTTCGTAAAGGAGAGTGATGAGGATTCTGCATCCTGATGATCCGATTGGGTGACCAAGAGCGATAGCTCCACCGTTAACGTTGAGCTTGCTGAGGTCGAAACCGAGTTCCTTACCTACTGCTACTGACTGTGCAGCGAAAGCTTCGTTTGCTTCGATGAGGTCGAGATCGTCAACTGTCATGCCAGCCTTTTCGAGAGCCTTCTTAGTTGCAGGAACAGGACCGATACCCATGATCTGAGGGTCAACGCCTGCTGATGCGTATGACTTAATTGTAGCCATTGGAGTGAGACCGAGTTCGTCAGCCTTTTCCTTTGACATTACTACTACTGCAGCACCTGAATCGTTGATACCTGAAGCGTTAGCAGCTGTTACGATACCGTCCTTCTTGAATGCAGGCTTAAGCTTAGCAAGACCTTCTGCAGTTACGCCAGCCTTAGGGAATTCGTCCTTAGCGAATACGATAGGATCGCCCTTCTTCTGAGGGATTTCTACTGGAACGATTTCTTCGTCAAATACGCCCTTTGCAAGAGCAGCTTCAGCCTTCTGCTGTGAGTTTGCAGCGAAAGCGTCGAGTTCTTCTCTAGTGAGTCCCCACTGATCAACGATGTTTTCAGCAGTGATACCCATATGTACGCCTGAGAATGCGTCTGAAAGTCCGTCTCTGATCATTACGTCAACGAGCTTAGCATCATTCATTCTAGCTCCCCATCTTGCAGCAGGAACTACGTAAGGTGATGCTGACATATTTTCTGCTCCACCAGCAACGATGATATCAGCGTCGCCAGCCTTAATGATCTGTGCAGCGAGTTCTACAGCTCTGAGACCTGAACCGCAAACCTTGTTAAGAGTCATTGAAGGAACTTCCTGTGGAATTCCAGCTTCAATTGAAATCTGTCTTGCAACGTTCTGTCCGAGACCAGCCTGGAGTACGTTACCCATGATAACTTCTTCTACCATATCAGGAGTGATGCCTGCTCTCTTGATAGCTTCCTTAACTGCGATTGCACCAAGTGTAGCTGCAGGAACGCCCTTTAAAGTACCGCCGAAGCTTCCGATAGCTGTTCTAGCTGCGCCAACGATTACAACTTCTCTCATTTTTTAAATCCTCCTAGAAACATATTATTTTTAAATTGTAAATTATAATATCTACATTTTAAGCATGTACTTACATCATAACATATAGAAAAATAAAAGCAATAGTTTTTAACGAAAAATGTTAAAGATTTAACAAGTTTTTCTTTAATATTTCTGACTTTTCGCTAATATTATTTACACTTTCCTTTTTCTGTGACTAAAAAGCCTGCAAGTATTGGAATGAACACGTTAGAATATGATTTTGCTGTCGAGTTCAGCACACCATTCCGCTGCTGTATCCATAGCCTTGTAATCTGTAAGGTCAAGGCCGAGCGGTGTGATTGTGGCGTATCCGGCATCGATTGAGCCTACGTCTGTTTCAAGTGTATTCTCTTCAAGTTTGATTTCGTCGCCGCCATAAATGAAGAGTCTTCCTCCGTCACGTTCACCAGCCGGTTCATATACTTCGTCATAAAGCTTAACTCCGAGATATGCAGTTTTTACGCCCTTTACATCGGTAGCAGGGATGTTAGGCGCATTGATGCTGATTACGTATCTCTTCTCCTTTGACTCGTATACCTTGAGCGCGACTTCTGCTGCAAGTCTTGCCGCATATTCGAAGTGTTCAGGGTTATCACTCTTAACGGATACTGCAACAGCCGGAAGTCCTTTGATGCGTCCTTCAAGAGCAGCCGAAACAGTTCCTGAGTAAAGTACGTCGGTTCCGAGATTGCTTCCGTGGTTAATTCCGGAAAAAACTATATCCATTTCGATTCCTTCACTTCTGTAAAGCTCGATACCGAGTTTCACACAGTCAGCCGGAGTACCTGATACGGAATATGCTTTCTTTGCACCTTCAAATGTTTCTTCTTTCACAAAGATTTCCCTGCCCATTGTGATACCGTGACCTGATGCGCTTCTCTGTGAATCGGGCGCACTTATATATACATCCGCAATTTTAGAAAGTGCATTTGCCAGCTCATGAATACCTCTCGCTTTGATTCCGTCATCGTTTGCAATCAAAATATTCATAATTAATCACCGAGTACCTTTCCGATTGAATCGTGGATAACAAGATCAGCGTATGAGTCATACTGAGTTTCGCTCTTATTAATCAGTATCATCTTTCCACTCTGGAAATGTCTGATAAAACCTGCAGCCGGATATACTACGAGCGAAGTTCCTCCGATAATCAGAAGATCTGCCTCTTTGATATCGTTTATAGCTTCAGTCATTACATTGTAGTCGAGTGATTCTTCATATAGAACTACATCCGGTTTAACAACGCCTCCGCACTTCCTGCATCTTGGGACAAGTCCGTTTTTACCATCACAGTTTTCCGGATTCATGATATAGTCAACATCATAAAACTCGTGGCACTTAGTGCAATAGTTTCTGAGTACTGAGCCGTGAAGTTCATGCACGCGTTTGCTACCCGCCTTCTGATGAAGTCCGTCAATATTCTGTGTGATTACAGAAAGAAGTTTTCCTTCCTCTTCAAGTCGTGCAAGTGCTTTGTGTGCCTTGTTCGGCTCTGCATCAAGATATATAAGATTGTTCTTGTAATAATCAAAGAACAATTCTCTGTTTCCTAAATAAAAAGAATGTGAGAGCATTTCTTCAGGTGAACGTCCGTATTTGTTCATTGCATTGTAAAGCCCTGATTCCGATCTGAAATCAGGAATATTTGACTCTGTTGACACACCTGCTCCTCCGAAGAAAACGGCTTTCTTGCATTCGAACAGCATCTGTTTTACTCTTGGGTCCATAAGCTTTACCTCTTTTCATGAATTCTATGACTATTGTAACACAAAGCCTTTCATCAACATAGAAAAATTGCTCATCTCTGCATTTCTGTGAGGTGTTTCCAGTAACGCACAGGCATGAACTGCTTCTGGCATCTCGGATTTGTGCGCTCTTTTATCGCTATGTGGTCGAAGTAGTCACGCCACAAAGCTCTGTAGCGGATTTCATCATCATGAAGATCAGGTACATCCTCCGGTTTGAATTCTGATATATACCATCTGCCGCCTTTTGATATTACAGCTCTGTCCCGCTTCAGATCATGAATGATAAAAGCTTCACTTTTATATCTGTCACTGAAATGAGGTGCAAGAAACTCGAGGATATTGTTGTCGGGCTCTACCTCCGCATAGAGAATATTACCCTCAAGCACCGAAAACCTGAGAAGCCCCTTTAGTCTGTCAAGTTCACGTGTGACTTTCTTTTCAAGAAGCTCGGCATCGCGTACGATCGGATTTCCGTGATAGTTTGAAACATAGCTTCCTTTTATAAATCCGAATCGCAGATAGTTTAAAAGTGTCATTTCTTTTCCCGGCGAATCACAGAGAAAAATCCGGTACGCACGGCGAAGATCAAATGTAGATATTTTCTTCTCTATTGCATGGTAGACAGTCATTGCTTTATCTTCGTCTGTTTCCACAATTACCTGCCCTGTAAAAAAAGCCTGCTGGCTGTCCTCATTTACTTTTGTGATACTGCCTGCTTTACCTTCATAATAGTGAGCATACACGCAGCACAAAAATCCTTCAAAAGTTCCGTCATAAATATATTCAGTCAGCATGCTTCTTACCTGATTCCCTTCCACGGATTTTCGCCTGCCGGCACTATTTCCGTTCCCGTCCTGAACATTGAAAGCTGTTCTTCATCTGCAATTCCAAGTATTTCACGTCTTATCCTGATCGGATTAAGATCAGGACTGTTTCCGTAATACTTACCGGAGCATGTTAAAAAATACTTCGCACGCTTCAAAACAACACCCATCTTCCTGAGATCTTCATAGCATACTGCCGAGACCCTCCTCTGGCGAACGATTCTTAGTGCAGTCGTAGTTCCTATCCCTGGAATTCGCAGAATATCTTCGAGAGGTGCTTTGTTCACTTCTATCGGAAAACGTTCGATATTTCGAAGCGCCCATGTGACTTTAGGATCAAGAAGAGGATCAAGATATGGATTCTTTTCATCAAGAATTTCGTCTGCGCGGAATCCATAAAAACGAAGAAGCCAGTCAGCCTGATACATTCTGTGCTCTCGAGTGAGCGGTACCGGTGTAGAAGGATCCGGAAGCAGCGGTGAATCACTCACAGGCACATACGCACTGAAGTAAACTCTTTTTGCTTTGAAAGGCCTGTAAATATTTTCTGATACTTTGATTATCTGACGGTCAGTTTCTTCTCCCGCACCGATAATCATCTGTGTTGTCTGGCCCGCCGGCGCAAAGATTCCCTGTTTCCTTATAACTGCAAGCTCTTTTTTACCACTTGCCTTAAGAAAAGGTATTCCATCGCCACCATCCATGAGAGAAAGAGGATCGTTTTTGAACATGGTTCCAGGTCCTTTTAAAGCACGTCTTTCAATCAGCGTACTCGTTATCTGCTTCATTGGCGCAAAGATCGCTTCAGGCTTTTTCTGCGGTGCGAGAAGTGCAAGACTCTTTTCACTCGGAAGTTCTGCATTTACCGACACTCTGTCCGCTACAAGACCTATCTGGTGGACAAGCTCAGGTGATGTGCCTGGAATAATCTTTGCATGTATATAGCCGGCAAAGCCATAGTCATTTCGGAGCATCCTGAGTGCCCTCAGTATTCTTTCTGAAGTATAGTCCGGAGAAACTTCTACCGCTGAAGATAAAAACAAACCTTCAATATAATTTCTCCTGTAAAACTCAATAGTAAGACGCACAAGTTCTTCCGGCTCAAAAGAAGCTCTCTCACACTCGACACTTCTCCTGTTGACACAATACTGACAATCATAAACACATTTATTCGAGAAAAGCACTTTGAGAAGTGAAATGCATCTCCCGTCAGCAGACCACGAATGGCATATCCCTGATTCCTGTGCGTTTCCTATTTTTCCATTGTTTCTTCTTGCCGTTCCGCTTGTAGAGCAAGAAACATCGTATTTCGCACTGTCTGCAAGAATCTTGAGTTTTTCATATATATCTTTCACGAAATCGCCCCCCATCCAAAAGAACCCGTGTTCATATTGTACTCCAAAAAGAACATATGTCCAATATTTCTCCGTTGTATTTTTCAAACACTTTTTGTACAATAATTAATAGGGAAGGAGGTTTCTCAATATGAAAAAAACTGCTCTTGTTTTAGGCGGAGGCGGTTCAAGAGGCGCATACGAAGCCGGAGTATGGCAGGCGCTTCGTGAACTCGGAGTAAAGATAGACTGCGTTTTCGGTACATCTGTCGGCGCACTTACAGGCGCTGTAGTAGCCCTTGACGATTTTGAACTTTGCATAGACATCTGGCGTGATCTTGAAACAGAAAACGTCTTTGCACTCGACATTGACAGAAGTGACAATCATAAGTCTCATATTGAAATTGCCGGTCTTCCGACAAATGAAGCCAAAGCTTATCTTAAAGAACTTGCAAGAGGAGGCGCTGCCCCTACAGGTCTTGAAGAAATGCTTAAAAAGTATGTGGATGAAGATCTTGTCAGAAAGTCTTCCATTGATTACGGGCTTACTACTTTTGACCTTACAAACCTTAAGCCACTTCACCTCGGAATCAAAGATATTCCGGAAGGCAAGCTTCATGATTTCATTATTGCAAGCTGCTCGGTTGTACCGGCAATCAAGGCACGCGAAATAGATGGCATCCAGTACATCGACGGTGGATATCACGATAGTGTACCAATCGGTATGGCACTTGAAGCAGGAGCTACCGACATTATCTCCGTAAACCTCAAAGCTCCCGGCATTTACAACGATGAAAACTACAAGACGGCCAAAGAAACCTGCAACTTTTTCCTCGACATATCAACAGGATGGGATCTTGGTAACATGCTCGCCTTCAACAAAACAAACGCAAGAAGGCTCATGAGACTCGGCTATCTTGATGCTATGAAAGCCTATGGCATTCTTTCCGGAGAGTATTATGCTTTCCCTGCAAGAGAAATGGGCAAGCGCGATCTTCACGCGGCTGACCTTACCGCAAAGATTTTCGAACTGGATCCTACAATTATATATACTAAGAAAAGTCTTGATGAAGCTCTTCGAGAAAAGATTGCACCTCTTGTTGCCAAGAAGGACGATTTAAAAATAGAGTTCTCATCTCTTAAAAACTTCGCCAGGGAAATCGTTACAAAAAAAGACGGCGAAGAAATCGTTACGATACTCATCGCCGGAGAATTAAAAAAGGCGCAGCCGAATCCATTAATCGACACACGCCCTGTAGTAAAAGTCCTCGGCGACTATATTACAGCCGCACGTTACCTCGTCGCATATAATCATATATGATATGTAAACATTTTTCGTGCCTGTGTTCTTGAAAGAGCTTCTTCAAGAACCATAGCAAGAATCATACCAGTTACAAACTGTCCGACATTCCATGGAATAGCAAGAAGTGCTGTTACGAAACTACCGTAAATAATGCCTTCTGCAATATAATAGCCAAAAGTCATAACGATTCCGCCTATTATCATTCCGACTATCAATGACACCCTTGAAACAGCCTTATGGCTGTTTTCTTTTTGCTTTGAAGCAATTTCCGCCGCTGTACCGAGAATGATTACCATAAGTGATTTCAGAACAAAAGTCCATGGTGCCCAGATTGCAAATCCTCCAAGTACATCAGCCATCGCAGTACCGATACCTCCCGCAACAATACCATAGTTACGACCCAGAACCAGTGCTGACAAAAACACCATTGCATCTCCTAGGTGAACGTACCCTTGTGTAAAAGGAATAGGTACCCTTATAAACATCGTTGCGATTAACGTAAGCGCCATCATAAGCGCTGTCAGAACTAGCTTTCCTGTTTTACTGTCTGTCATATATATCATCCCCCTTTAGAATAATGTCTTCAATATATATGATAATACATTGCCAAACTGGTTATTGAAATATCCAGTTAACAAGAAATTCTGACCATACCAGATAATCTTGAAAATTTAACTGGTTATAACCAGTTTTTTTAATAAATATCTTGTTAAAAAGTTTTTTTATGGGTATATTATAATTACAATTAAGAACAGACTTTTTAAAAATATAATTGGAATTTAAAACAGGAGGACATTATTTATGAAGAAGTATAAGTGCTTAGTATGTGGAGAAGTATTTGAGTCAGCTGACGCAGAACCTATCTGCCCTCTTTGCGGACTTGGTGGAGACAAACTCGAAGAAATCGTAGAAGAAGAAGCTTGCGCTTGCAGCGGAAACAAGTACGCTGGAACTCAGACAGAAAAGAATCTCGAAGCTGCTTTTGCCGGCGAATCAATGGCAAGAAACAAGTACACTTACTTTGCATCAGTAGCTAAGAAGGAAGGTTTTGAACAGATTTCAGCAATCTTCTTAAAGACAGCTGATAATGAAAAGGAACATGCTAAGCTGTGGTTCAAGGAATTACAGGGAATCGGTGATACAGCTGAAAACCTCGTTCATGCTGCAGAAGGCGAAAACTACGAATGGACAGATATGTACGACGGATTTGCTAAGACTGCTGACGAAGAAGGTTTCCCTGAACTCGCTAAGAAGTTCAGACTCGTAGCTGCTGTTGAAAAGCATCACGAAGAAAGATACAGAGCACTCCTTAAGAACGTAGAACTTGCAGAAGTATTTGCAAAGAGCGAAGTTAAGGTTTGGGAATGCAGAAACTGCGGACATATCGTTGTAGGAACAAACGCTCCTGAAGTTTGCCCAACTTGCGATCACCCACAGGCATTCTTCGAAATCCACGAAGAAAACTACTAAAAACAACAATTAAGAGCTGCGATACCGCAGCTCTTTTTTTATGTTCCTATTCCGGAAGGCCTTTCTTTGTAAGTACCTGTATATTATTTGCAATCAGATCCATAGCTCTGTAAAAGGCATCCCTGTCTTCATTTGTAAGTCCCTTCCCGACGATTGCTACGGCCACCTCTCCTTTTTCAAGGACGTGCTCTGCTGCCTTCCTTCCCTCTTCGGTAAGTTTTATCTTCGCTCTGTAAAGAGTTTCTTTTATTCCCTCTCTTACAACGAGACCTTTTTCTTCCATCTCGGCAACAATTCTTGAAACTGCAGCCTTATCTTTATCACAGAGTTCGCAGAGCTCTGTTGAAGTGACTCCTTCAGGAAAACGTTTCACAGCAACGAGATACTGAGCATACGCACCTTTAAGTCCATACTTTGCCATCTCTTCACGCTCTATCTTCTGGATTGCACCATAAATACTCGATATAACCGATGAAAACTGTTCAAAACGACTTATCATGCTCTATTTTCCTCCCTCTGCCAGTTCTCTTAATAATCGATCGATTTCAGGAAGTTTCTTTTTAAGTGCTACAGGCTTTCCGTCTTCTCCGAGGAAACAGTGTTCTGATTTCCCGACAAGAACCACATCACCTGTTTTATCATTTGTCATTTCATACTTCATGACAAGCTTTACACCTCGGAATTCTGCTACTCCGACATCTATCCTTACCATATCGTCAAATGTAGTAGGTGTCTTATACTGACAGTCTATAGCAATCACCGGCGAAACGACTCCGTCTTCCTCCATCTTTTTGTAGCCGTAACCGACTTCGTCCATAAAGAAGACTCTCGCTTCTTCCATCCATCTGATATAATTTGAATGGTGAGTGATACCCATTTTATCAGTTTCATGATACTGAACTTTTCTAAAATATACTGCCATAATCAAGTCCTCCGAAATCAACCTTGGTTACATCATAACACTTTCAAAGAACTAACGCAAATTTTTGACAAAGCAACATCTTATTTTCTATATACAATTTCCCCACGGACGTCACCTCTCATAATACTTTCTTATTGCAATCACTAACCTGTTTAACTTATCATACCATTATACATTCTCAATGTATACAAAAATTTCTTCTGAATTATCTGAACTTCTTTCAACAATACACGTAATATGTTATAATTTGTATAAATAAAGACTTACCCAAAATACTACATTGCGAAAGGAGCTGCGTTATGCCATATATTGCAATAAAAACATTTCCTAAAGATGAAGAATTAAAGAGAAAAGCGATTGAAAAGTTAAATGAAGTTTTCCAGGAATACTGGGACTGTCCGCCACAGGCAATCACAATCTCATGCGAAGAAATCGCAAAAGAAGACTATGTTGAAAAGATTGTTAAAGGCGAAATCGAACCTAATATGGAAAACGTATACATCCTCAACGGAGAAAAGAAATTCTAAATGAATGCTCAAAAGCTCAGAAGCAACCGCCTCTGAGCTTTTTTAGTACGAGTTATTATCGCCATATATCATTTTTCTTAGAGCTTCTTGAAGAACCTGAGAGAAGTTGATATTTCTTTCCATTGCAGCCGCATTGAGACCTGCCGGAAGTGTTACTGTACGATTTACAGAATGGTTCACTGTTGCCATTCTGATTGAAGGCATAAACACATCTATAAGTACAGCTCGGGAGTTTTCATCAAGAGCGACACATGATAATTCCGTAGGCACCGGAAGTTCTCTTTCATCTTCTTCGTAATCATAAATATTTGCACCAAGACATTCTCTTGCTGCAAGTAATGCTTCCACTTCATTATCTGCACATGTGGCAAAATCAAAATCCGGAAAAGAAACGGAAATTCTGCCGTCATCTTCATAATAAAAAACTGCCGGATAATAATACCTGTCTTTTTTATTCATCATCCACTCCTCCCATGCTATCTAAACAATATGCCTGACTGTTTCTCGATACTGTCTAATGTTTTTCGCGTCAGATCCTTTTCTGGATGCTTTACTGTTACCGTTCCTGGACAATAATCATGTCTGAAAATATGATGACTACCTGTAACTCGCTTTAATACCCAGCCATGATCCTCTAAAACCCTAATTACCTCTCTTGATGAATAACTTTTCATTTACCTTTCCTTCCAAGTATAACAAATATAATTATATTTGTCAACGCACATTATTACCATATTTTTACATTTATAATATACCATCTGGTAAAATTTGTAAATAGATAGGTAAAAAAAGAGGAGCCGAAGCTCCTCTTAAGGGTTAAATCTCTTAGTATTTAATTACTTTGAGAAAACAATGATATCTACGCCGTTTTCGTCATCTGTATCAACCTGATACATGTAAACAGTGTTACCCTTCTTGATGTCCTTATATGCTGCAGCTGAGAATCCATCTTCTGCATCATAGAGGTAAACAACTACATCGTCAGCTACGTCAACGATTCTTCCGTTAGTTGTAGTAGCCTGATCGTTTGCAGCATCTACATCGTAGATGTATGATACTGATGCACTTGTTGTCTTAATACCATCGTCAGTCTTATCTAATACTGTTACAGCAGTTGCAGTTGCAATTGGAGTAATTGTAGTAAGAGTATCGCCTGAGAAGTCTAAGATAGCGAGTGATGTCGCACCAATATTGTCAAGAGCTGCGTCATCGTGCTTTACAGTGTCAGGAGTTCCATCAACGAGGATGTCAATTTCATATACATCTGTACCATCTTCATCGATTGTGCCGTATCCTACGATTACACCATAAATTGTGTCTTCTTCTACTGCTGCGCCGTTAAGAGCAACGAGAATTACTTCTTCAGTTTCTGCATCAATGTAGTACTTAACTGAATTATTTGGAAGATCAGCCATTACAGGAATGTCTGCTACGCTTCCAACTGACCATTCTTCATCAGCTCCACCGAATCCTGAAGTGCTTGTATTAACAAGAACAACAGCATCATTACCTACCTTGTAACCATCGAGGAGGTTCTTTGAAGTGAACTTGCCAGCGTTTGTTGAAGTCCATGAAATAGCAACCATAGTTGATACTTCACCTGCAGTGTTAAGATCGAATCCAACAACTGTGTCAGCAGCGATTGCGGCATTTGATACTTCTGTTACGATGTCTTCATTTACTGTATAAGTTGCAGTGATTCCTTCAGCGTTCATGAGCTTAACCTTATAGTCGTCATTATCATATCCGCCAGCTGCGCCCATAGCCTTAATTACAACACCATAGTTATCAGCCTTATCAACTTCTACATCTGTAAACGCAATCTTTCCAGCATAGTCAAGGTAGAATGTACCTTCTGCAGTGAGTGCAACGTCTCCGTTGTCAACGTCATATGATCCGCCAACTGAAGTTGTCTTCTGGTACTTTTCTCCATTGATTACATACTTAGTATCGCTTGTAACCTTAGTAACTGTACCCTTAACTGTTTCTGTTCCAACTTCAATTCTTGTGATTGTATTATCACCAGTTTCTTCGTAGATTGTTACAACATTACCTTCCTTGATGTCTTCAAGTGAAGCTGCTCCAAGAATAGCAAATGTTTCTGTGTCGATTTCGTCCTTCTGAGTCATTGCAAATTCTGATCCAGCAAGAGTCATATCTTCTTCTAATTCTTCTGCATAATCAGCATCCCACTGGATTACCTTAGCTGCAGCCCAATTTGAAATTGAATAAACAGCCTTAATATAATTACCTGAAATCTTAACAGCAAGTGTCATATCATCAACTGCTGAATATGTTGATACTCCAACAGTTACCCCTGTTACACCTGTTGCGATACCGTTCTGAATTGTAACGCCTGATACAGTTGTTGTATTGCCAGCGTTCATTCCCTTTGAAGAACCGAGATTATATTCTGTATCATCTTCGAGAGTGAGTACGAGCTGTGAATCATCATTTACTGAGAATGTACCTGATACAAATGTTGACTTAACTTCCTTGATTCCAGTGATTTCGTTATCGCTGTTTGCATAAGCAACAACTGCAGCACCGAGGTAAGCCTTGATGTTTACACCATCAGCAACAGTCTGTGTTCCGTCATAAACGAAAGCTGCGCCTGCACCTGTTGTAGCAGCATCAATATAAGTATTGTTTGCACTATTTTCTGCAATGTCAGCAGTAAGGTTATAGAGATCCTGGTCAAGTCTAGCGAGCATTGTGTCCTTAGGTTCA
This sequence comes from Clostridiales bacterium, assembly GCA_015058155.1. Taxonomy (GTDB): domain Bacteria; phylum Bacillota; class Clostridia; order Peptostreptococcales; family Anaerovoracaceae; genus QAKD01. The sequence goes on from SVCW01000012.1 coordinate 38,746, forward strand.
TTTGCGTTCCACTTTGCGTCCTTATCAACTGTACCGATTTCGTTGTCAAGGTTGTTGTAAATCATAACAGCAACATCGCCTCTGTTAGCAGCAGCTGAACCAGCCTGAGCGATTCCGTCCATGATTCCAAGAGCCTTAGCCTTTACAACATAGTTTGCAGGCCATGTGCCTGGGAGTGATTCGTCAGTGTAACCTACGGCTCTAACGAGCATTGTAGCCATTTCCTGATAGCTTACAGTGTCAGCAGGTCTGAACTTTCCGTTTCCATCACCCTTTAAAATACCAAGAGCTTCTGCATAACCAATGTATCCAGCAGCCCAACCGTAACCAGCGAGATCTGTGAATGATGCTGTATTTCCTTCAGCATATTCAGCAAGTCCAAGAGCAGTGATTACGAGCTTAGCAGCTTCTGCTCTGTTTACAGCCTTTTCTGGATAGTAGTTACCATCTGTGTAACCTGTAACTACACCGAGTTCTGTAAGAGCGCCAACAGCTTCTTCGTAGTCTGTTCCAGCAACGTCAGCAGGAGCAGCGAATGCCATTGAGAAGCTTCCGAGTACAAGTGCGAGCACGAGTACAAATGAAATTACTCTTTTCATTTTGAAAATTCCTCCTATAATATATTTTTTCGGAAGGGGTGTTGTTATTTTCTGCCAAATTATCCTCCCCTTCCGAAGATAACTTGTCTTGGGCAGATGCATAAAAGTACAGACTTTTAGGCATACTACCATGTTAGATTATAACCTTGTCTACCGCTTTAAGTCAATTATTTGCCCCAAATGTAACATAACTGTAATACATTGAAATATAACTGAAATACAGTGTCATTTCTGTGGTCTTTATGGCCTTGTGTATGGCCCCCCTGGGCTTTTGACCAGCTTATTTATGTTATGGTTTTATATTACAGTAGTCGCCCCCGAAAATCAATTACAGCAATGTTACAAGAAGGTTAACTGTGTGTTGCGTACCTTCAGCGTAGGGGTAATTGATTAAGTGTTGGCTGGGAGTGCATAAAAGGCGGGGCGGGTGGACAAGAGTTAATATGAACAGGCCTGGGAGAGCAAAGGTTAATATAAACAGGCCGGGCGAATGCCCGGCCTGTGTTTTGTGTCTGGATAGATTTTGTTTCTGCAGTATGGGTGTTGTGGTGGTTGCTAGGGTATCGGAAGAGAGTTGATAAAATTGTTTGTTCTTGTTCTACAATTACAATAAACATTTCTTCATCTTCTAGGCGAGATTTCAAGAATTATTAACCCGCCTATGCTTCTGAAGTGAACCCCTTTCGTTAGACACAACAGTCTAATGAAGGGGGGTTTTAAGTGTCAGGAAAAAAGAAATACTCAGATGTATTCAAACTAAAAGTCGTGCTTGAATATCTTGAAGGTAAAAATGGAGGTTTTGAAACACTTGGCAAGAAATATGGAGTTGATAATTCTCAAATCAGGCATTGGGTACACAATTACGAAGCTAATTCTATCGAAGGATTAAGTAAAGTTACCAGAACTTATGATGGCGCTACCAGAATTCATATTGTAGAATATATGCATCAGAACTCTTTGTCTCTGCGCCAAACTGCAGCGTTGTTTTGTATTAGTTCTCATTCAACGCTTAGTAAATGGGAACGCATATATTACGAAGAAGGCAAAGAGGCATTACTTGAAGAACGACGAGGTCGGAAACATATGTCTACAAAAAAGCCAAAAGAATCGAAGAAAAAGAATGTGAACGAAAATGAAGATCTTCTCGCCGAAGTTCAGCGTCTTCGCATGGAAAATGAATACTTAAAAAAATTGAATGCCTTAATTCAAGAGCGGGAAAAGTCGGAACAAAAGAAAAAGTAACAGTCATTTCTGAGTTAAGGCAAAAGTATCCGCTTAATGATTTGCTTAAGCTTGCAGGAGTTCCAAGAAGCACATACTATTACTATCTCAAAAATTTATCGAAACCTGATAAGTATCGTGTTGAGAAGGAAGAAATATCTGCGATTTACCACGAAAATATGGGTAGATACGGCTACCGCAGAATTACTATGGAAATGCGCAACCGCGGATATATCATAAACCACAAGACTGTAAGCAGACTCATGAAACAGCTAAACCTCAAGTGTATGGTCAGAATTAAGAAATATCGCTCATATCGTGGCCAGGTTGGTAAGGTTGCGCCTAATCTCATTAATCGTGATTTCCACGCAAGTGCACCTAATCAGAAATGGACTACTGACATAACTGAGTTTTCACTCTTTGGCAGGAAGATATATCTTTCTCCAATACTTGATATGTACAACAGTGAAATTGTGTCGTACACATTAAGTGAACATCCAACACTTCCGCCTGTTCTTGAAATGCTTGATTCCGCCTTCGAAAGACTTCCTTTGAACTCAGGTTTGATACTTCATTCAGATCAAGGATGGCAGTATCAGCATAATCAGTATCAGGCTCGACTTGCAGGAAAGGGTGTTGTACAAAGTATGTCACGCAAAGGAAACTGTCTTGATAATTCAATAATGGAGAATTTCTTTGGATTGCTTAAATCAGAGCTGCTTTACTTGCGCGAGTTTAAAGATATTGATGAATTCGTAGAAGAACTCGAGAAATATATATTCTATTACAACAACAAACGTATCAAGGGCAAACTAAAAGGACTTAGCCCTGTTGATTACAGGATTAAGTCCCAGTTAGTTGCTTAAATTTAGTTGCCCGTTAGTGTCTAACCTTTTGGGGTCAGTTCAGAGATCCCGTGGCTTCTCTTTTTATAACTCTTCAAATTTTTTCTAATCCTGTATGTTTTACGATTTCGTTGCTATTATTTCGTTTTCAATAAAAAACAGAGCCTCTTCGGCTCTGTTTTCCGTTTTCCTTATATATAATCCTTTACTATTTCATTATATTGCTCTTGCGTTATTCTGCATTTCGCAAATTCCACAAAGTCATTTTT
>SVCW01000057.1 GCA_015058155.1 Clostridiales bacterium
CTGGAGAATCCCTACTGCACTCGTGACAGGATTTATGGCAAAGGAAAGTGTAGTTGCAACACTTTCAGTTCTTTACGGTACAACAGAAATGATTACTGCCATGATGGCTCCGGCATCAGCGGCGGCACTTCTCGTCTTCTCGCTTCTTTACACTCCTTGTGTTGCGGCAGTTGCCTCAATCAAGCGTGAACTCGGTTCAAAGTGGGCGGTTTATGTTGTTGTAATGCAGTGCGTAGTAGCATGGATATGCGGATTTATTACATATCTCATTTGTAATATTTTTATGTAGATTTTATATGGGCCCTGAGGGTATACTATTATTAATTAATCAAGGAAAATGGTAACTTATGAACAGAAAGACTTTATTAATTAAATATTGTACTCTTCAGGGCCTTTTCTGGGCCATCTGTTGTGTTTCATCGGGTAGTATAAATACATATCTTTATGAAATAGGTGTGGGAACAGGCACAATCGGACTGCTTTCGGGTCTTGCGGGAATAACTGCGACTCTCATTCAGCCTGTACTTGGAGGAATTGCAGACAGAAACCCTGCGAAGCGGGGATGGAGATTCATGCTCCAGGCATTTTCAGTGCTGCTTCTCGCAAGTTATATCATCCTTAAACTTACGTCAAATCATATGATTTCGGGAATCCTCATGGCGCTTACATTCATGTCGGTTTACGCAATGTTCCCGTTTATAAACGGTATCACATTCTACTATGAGAGAGAAGGAATCGTGCTCGATTACGGAACTTCAAGAGGAATCGGTTCAATTTGCTCAGCAGGCACATCATATCTGATCGGAGCAGGTGTAACTGCATTTGGAGTTTCAGTTATAACTACGACAGGAATTATACTTACAATGCTTTTCGTGGGAATTACTTTCACGTTCCCTGTACTTAAATCTGATGTAGCGAAGACAGATGTTTCAGAAGAGAATTCAAGTCCGGCTGAAGCGTCCGGAGAAACAATAGAGACTGCACAGAAAACTGAAAGCACAATTGCTTTTTTCAGACAGTATCCGGAATTCGCTGCAATTCTTTTCGGATTCATATGCGTTTTCTGCTGCCAGATGCTTGGAAGCGGATACAATCTTCAGATTTGTGAAAGACTTGGCGGCGGTACGACTGAAATGGGTATCGTACAGGCGATTGCATCGATGGTGGAACTTCCTATAATGTTTTCATTCTCTGCAATTATCAAGAGAGTGCCTTCATATAAACTTCTCAAGATTGCAAGTGTGGCATTCCTGCTCAAGGCATTATGCCTCCTCATGGCAAACTCGATATACATCGTGTATGCAGCACAGCTTATTCAGATGTTCTCATACGGACTCTTCACAATGGCTGCAGTTTACTACGCAAACGAAATCGTAACAGGAAGTAACAAACTTAAAGGTCAGGCACTTCTCGGAAGCGCAACTTCAATCGGAGGTCCTGCAGGAAACTTTCTCGGAGGAATGCTCATACAGTATTTCGGACTGACTTTTGACCTTGCTGTAGCAGTAGTGCTCGGTATAATCGGCGTGACTTCAGTCTTTATGGCAGGAAAACTCAAGAAAAAACACGCATAGTAAAGATAGTATTGATAATTAAGAATCCCGACCGTGGCAAGACACATGGTCGGGATTTGTTGTTTGCATATATTTACTATTTGCGGATTTTATTGATAAAGTTTTTGAAATCTTCGCGGTCCCAGATAACAGGTACAGGGTAGAGAGGATTTGCTTCTTTAACTGCCCAGCTAATCATCTGATCGATATCTTTATCCTGTATCATTTCGAAATTGGAAGGAAGTTGCATCCTGGCATTTGTTTCTTCAATCCAGGATATGAATGCCTCGGCTTTTTCGGCTTCGTTTGAGCCTGGGATTCCGCAGACATCAGCAAGCTCAGCGAGTCTCTTGTGAGCAGGAGCACCGAACTCTCTCATGACGCGAGGAAGAAGAACTGCCATAGCAAGACCATGAGGCACACCGTAGAGGCTTCCGAGAGTATGGCCTATTGCGTGCACATATCCTACACAACCTCGAGTGAAAGCACGACCGGCATAGAATGCCGCTCTCTGCATATTCTGACGGGCTTCGAGGTTACTACCATCTTCATAAACAGTGAGAATGTTGTCGTGAATAAGCTTTACTGCTTCTTTTGCAAGTCTGTCTTCGAGCTTAGTGTTGTATGTCTTGTTTGTGTATGCTTCAACTGCGTGTGCGAGTGCGTCCATGCCTGTAGTTGCAGTAGTATAAGGCGGAAGATTTACAGTAAGTTCCGGATCAAGCACAGCATATTTCGGGATGAGGAATGGGTCGTTGATTGCGGCTTTCCTGTGTGTAGAAGAATCAGTAATTACGGCTGCGACTGTTGTTTCCGAACCTGCACCTGATGTTGTCGGTATTGCAATAAAAGGTGGGATTCGTTTGTGGACCTTGAGAAGTCCCTGAAGCTGCGAAACTTTTTTATTCGGATGAGCGACTTTTGCTGCAATGCCTTTTGCGCAGTCGATACGGCTGCCGCCTCCGAGCGCAACGATTGACCTGCATCCGTTTTCTTTGTATGTCCTGAATCCGAGTTCCACATCATCGCTTGTCGGATCAGTTGTACTGTAAGTCTGAACAGTGTAGTGAATTCCGTTTTCGTCAAAACCATCAAGCATAGGCTGTACCTGGCCGCGTTTAAGCATGCCTGAGCCTGTGACTACAAGCACATCGCTTACATTCTTTTCTTTTAAAAACGCACCGAGTTCTTTGACTTTTCCGGGTCCTTCAATATATTCGGGCATTCTGTACCCCATAAAATAGTTGCCTACTTTAAGCACACTCTGAAAAGTACGACAGCAGAGCACCTGCAATTTATTACTCATAAACAATCTCCTTGAAATCGAATCGTCATGCAAGACGAAAATCTTACATACCACATAATAGTGTAACAAAAGTAATCGGAATATGCCATGCAAGGATAGAGAAAAGTAAGAATAAGCAATATAAACATCCGCTATCGGCAAAAATGAGGAAACAACATGAAGCAAAAATTTGATATTTTGCCGATGATGTGATATACTATATCGTAGCAAAGTGAAAATTTAGATTCTATTTATAACGGAGGAGAGCAGATGCGATACCTTTCGGTTGCTGAAATAGCGAAAAAGTGGAATGTTTCGGAACGCAGCGTCAGAAATTACTGCGCTCAGGGACGAGTAACGGGAGTATTTCTTACCGGCAAGACCTGGACTATTCCTGAAAATGCAGAGAAGCCGGAGCGTTCCAACAAGAAGAAGGAACAGCCAGTTACATTGCTGGATACTCTGCAGGAGCAGAAAGCAAGTAAATATTCCGGGGGCATTTACCATAAGACACAGATTGATTTGACATACAATTCCAACCATATCGAGGGCAGCCGTCTGACTCACGATCAGACAAGATATATCTTTGAAACCAACACCATAGGCGTAGAAAATGAAGTGCTGAACGTGGATGATGTGATTGAAACAGCGAATCATTTCCGTTGCATTGATATGATTATTGATAATGCAAAGGCAGCGCTGACAGAGAAGTTTATCAAAGAACTTCATCTGATTCTGAAGAACGGAACCAGTGATTCCAGAAAAGATTGGTTTGTTGTTGGTGATTACAAGAAATTGCCGAATGAGGTCGGTGGTATGGACACTGCCCTTCCGGAAGAAGTTGCCGATAAAATGAAAGCTCTGCTGACAGAATACAACGGAAAAGAAGAAAAGACTTTTGAAGATATTCTGGACTTCCATGTAAAGCTTGAACGAATCCATCCGTTCCAGGACGGCAATGGTCGTGTAGGCAGACTGATTATGTTCAAGGAATGCCTGAAATATAATATTGTTCCGTTTATTATCGAGGATAACCTGAAACTGTATTATTATCGAGGCTTAAAAGAATGGAACAACGAAAAAGGCTTCCTGACAGATACTTGTCTGACAGCACAGGATAAATATAAAGTGTATCTGGATTATTTCAGGATTTCCTATGAATAAATATTTGAATATGTACGAACGAAAATTTCTGCAATAATTATAAACGAAAAATCTGATAGGTCAATTCTGGACATATCTGGCTGACTTGAACGAGCAAGCACAGACTCGCCTTGAAATTAGAGCTATTTTCATTTTCAGGAGGAATTCAGTATGAAAAACACACAAGTAATCCTTGTACCGCTGACGCCGGATGATCGGGAGCAATTCATTTTGGACAATCAGTGGGCATTTAAGCATGGAGCCATGATCGAATTTGGTGAGCGAGATGACCATTTGGGCTTGGATGGCGAGATCATCTCCCGTGAAACCATTGAGCGCTGTATTGACGATTCGAAAAGCGAAACCTACCGCATTGTTGTGGATGGTAAAAATGTCGGCGGTGTTATTCTGAAAATCGACAAGGAAACACGGCACAACGAGCTGGAAATTCTTTTTACTCTACCTGACGAACATAGCAAAGGTATCGGCTATGGCGCATGGCAGGCAGTAGAAGCACTCCACCCTGAAACGGTTGCCTGGGAGACCTGTACACCGTATTTTGAGAAGCGTAATATCCATTTCTATGTCAACAAGTGTGGGTTCCAGATTGATCAGTTCTGGTGTGAGTATTTCGATCCGGGATATGAAATGCCTGGTGAAGATAATCATGATCCCGATGAAGGTCCGGATGAAATGTTTCGGTTTGTAAAAGTGATGAAATGATCATCCAATAAGAAAAATGCTGCGGGTTCTCTTGTGAAAAGCTTTTTCTTTTGCGGCAGTTTTCGAAATGTTTCCTATGTATGTCTAAGGTTCAAGTTATATAATTACACTGTGTTTCTATACCTTTACATGCAGTGTTGAAGAAATCGTCACATTTGCGTGTTATAATATACTAAACTCTGCTTTAAGGAGGTTGCCATGAAGCTTTTATATGCCGAAGATGAACCGGCTTTGTCTGAAGCCGTTGTTGATTATCTTACATACCACAAATACATCGTGGATGCCGTATATGACGGTGCCGATGCCTACGATTACGCCATGTCCGGCGAATATGACGGCATTATTCTCGATATTATGATGCCGAAGCGTGACGGTCTGGAAGTGCTGTCTGCCCTGCGCAGAAACGGATGCAGAACACCGGTGCTGCTCTTGACCGCAAAGACACAGGTGGAAGACCGCATCCGTGGTCTGGATACCGGTGCGGACGATTACCTTCCCAAGCCATTTGATATGGGTGAGCTGATTGCCAGAGTCCGTGCCATGCTCAGACGGCGGGAGGAGTTTCACCCCGATCTGATTCGCTTTGGAGACTTAACGCTGAATATGCAGTCCGGCGAGATCAGCGTGGGAGAGATTTCCTTTCAGATGCCTAAGCAGGAATACCGCCTGATGGAGCAGCTCATGCTGAACCATACGATGTTTATGTCCACCGAGGATTTGCTGATGAAAGCATGGAGTTTCAATACTGAAACAGATATTAACAGCGTATGGCTGTATGTTTCCTATCTGCGTAAACGCCTTACTGCCATGAACTCCAAGGTCGAGATTGTTTCAAAGCGTAATATCGGATATAAACTGGAGTTTCAGCCATGACAAAGACACTAA
>SVCW01000013.1 GCA_015058155.1 Clostridiales bacterium
CAATTCCCTAGTGTCGATCACTTTACTATTTAAAAAAATTGGCGAGCCCACAGGGATTCGAACCCCGGACACACGGCTTAGAAGGCCGTTGCTCTATCCAGCTGAGCTATGAGCCCGCGTTTTCGTGGAGCGGATGATGAGAATCGAACTCACGCTATCAGCTTGGAAGGCTGAAGTTCTACCATTGAACTACATCCGCAAAATTGGAGCGGAAGACGAGATTCGAACTCGCGACCCTCGCCTTGGCAAGGCGATGCTCTACCCCTGAGCCACTTCCGCATATTTATTGGTCGAGGGAGATGGATTCGAACCATCGAAAGCTCAGCTAACGGATTTACAGTCCGCCCCCTTTGGCCACTCGGGAATCCCTCGATATTTGCTACCACATATTCACTTACGACTTTTAGGTGTTTACCAATTAATTTATTGGAGCTGGTGGAGGGAATCGAACCCCCAACCTGCTGATTACAAATCAGCTGCTCTACCGTTGAGCCACACCAGCATATTACATATTTAATTGGTTAGTTTAAAAAGATTGGCGATCCGGAACGGGCTCGAACCGTCGACCTCCAGCGTGACAGGCTGGCATTCTAACCAACTGAACTACCGGACCATATTGTATCTTTGGTGGGGAGTACAGGGCTCGAACCTGTGACCCCCTGCTTGTAAGGCAGATGCTCTCCCAGCTGAGCTAACTCCCCAAAGAGTGCCTACCGAATTGCTCGGCACATTTATAGATATTATCTTATTTATGGTCAAATGTCAAGTACTTTTTTCAACTTAACATTAATTTTTTAAGTTGGCTCCAAGGGTGGGGCTCGAACCCACAACCTATCGGTTAACAGCCGAGTGCTCCACCATTGAGCTACCTTGGAACATTCCCCGTTTCAAACGGGCAAGTATTATATTAGCACAGGTAACCCCCTGTGTCAATCAAAAAAGTCACCATTTTTTAACTTTTTTATTGGCAATATTTATACGTTGAAAAAACGTAATTTTCAGCCGACAGGTTTCCTTGCGAGTTCAGTTTTTTCGGAAACAATTACTGCCGTTCCTGAAGTATAGTTACTGAACATTGATTTAAGAGAATCGGCATCATCCGGATCCACGGAAACAGTAAGCGTAACGGCATCTTCATATTTTGTATCCGTAATCACAAACTGCACTCCATCTCCTGAATCCTGATTCTGCATGGCAGTATTCTGGATTTTTGCAAGATATGAATAGTCTACCTTAATATCAAGAATCGTCATGTCACATACATCACAGATTCCCGCTTCATTCAAAGCAAGTTTTGCACTGCTGGTATATGCACGTACAAGGCCGCCTGTTCCGAGTTTAATGCCTCCGAAATATCTTGTTACTACAACCGCAACATTTGTCACGCCTTCTTTTACAAGCATCTGAACTATCGGCGCACCTGAAGTCCCCTGCGGTTCCCCATCATCTGATGCCCACTGAATCTGCATCTTATCACCGATAACGTAAGCCGGAACGTTATGAGTCGCCTGGCGGTGCATAGCCCTTATTTCCGCAACGAACTCATCAGCCTCTTCCTTTGACTCAACAGGCTTGATATATGATATGAATCGTGATTTTTCTATTATCTGCTCTGCCGAAGCACTGCTGTTTATGGTTCTGTAAAGAATCACGTTTTAGTCCTCCAGAATAAATTCCTTATATCTTCCGGCATCAGCAGCCGAAAGTTCTGCTACAACCTTTATACCCTTGTCTGTATATTCGTTTGACAATACATGTGTAGTCTCACAAAGCTTCGAAAAAATACCGCCCTTATCGTAAGGTATCATCATTACCGCAGTAATTTTGTCTCCGAAAAGCTTTTTGTTAATAACATCAAGCAAATCTTCCATACCGTCTCCGCGCTTTGCAGAAACGCAGTACGTTTCAAAATCCTTTGATCTCAGGAGAGTCGCAATTTCTTCGTCCTGGCCGTCGAGAAGATCCACTTTGTTATATACAATGATTCTGTCCTTTGAATCAGCACCGATCTGCTTTAAAACTTCTTCTGTTACATCTGCCTGGAAGTCTCTCTGCTCATATGATGCATCTACTACATGAAGGAGAAGGTCCGCATAATTAACTTCTTCAAGTGTCGCTTTGAAAGCCCTTACAAGTGTATGCGGCAGTTTACTAACAAACCCTACGGTATCGATAAGAATGAACTCGTTGTCTTTTTCTGTCCTGATATTTCTCTGTGCAGTATCAAGTGTAGCGAAAAGCATATCCTTTTCACCGACAAGCTTATCTTCCTTTTCAGACATTGATAGGAGTCTGTTCATAAGTGCAGATTTGCCTGCGTTTGTGTATCCTACAAGCGCTACAACAGGGATCTCAGCCTTTACTCTTCTTGCTCTCTGAGTATTTCTTGTGTTTGTAAGATGCTTGATTTCAGCCTTGATATCGTCCATTCTGCGTTCGATATGTCGTCTGTCAGTTTCAAGCTTCTTTTCTCCCGGACCTCTTGTACCGATTCCGCCACCCTGTCTTGAAAGTGCCTTACCGAATCCGAGGAGTCTTGGAAGTCTGTACTGAAGCTGAGCAAGTTCTACCTGAAGTTTTCCTTCGCCCGATGTCGCACGCGCAGCAAAAATATCGAGGATGAGTATCGTACGGTCGATTACACGTACGCCAGTAGCCTCTTCAAGATTTCTTATCTGCATTCCCGAAAGTTCATCATTGAAAATCACAGTGTCCGCTTCCATCTGCTCACACATTTCAGCAAGTTCTTCAACTTTTCCCTTGCCTATATATGTCGCCGAATTTCTTCTTTCAAGCTTCTGGATCATCATTCCGAGGACTTCGCAATCTGCTGCTTCTGCGAGCCTTGCGAGTTCTTCCATCGAATAACTGATGTCTTCTGTAGTTTCAAGTCCTACGAGAATCGCTCTATATACTTCATTTGTAATTATTTCATTGTTTTCGTCAAATCGTATCATAATCCAATCCTTTCCGGATAAGTATATCATACTTTGCTAATCCATACCATCAAGTATTTCATTTTCTGGCACATTCACGTAACTCTGAGGAACCTGCCCGAGTATTATTGCCTCAGCTATAAGTATAGTATTCTCAATTTCAATCGTATCAGTCGTAAATGGAGCAAGAACACGTGCTTCAGTATTGAGGACAGCATAAACTTTGTATTTTGTCTGATTGATTCCCTGTGTTTCAAATTCAGTCATGAAATCCATGTGCGACACAGCTACAGGGATTATTGTGAGTTCAACAGAAGGACCGTACTGCGATATAATTCTGCTTCCAAGTATCGAACCGAGCGGCACAACACTTTTCTGCTCCAGATTTCCATTCTTGTACCTTGCCTGAAGCTCTGCCGACAAATCAGAAAGAAGCTTGTTTATCGCCGGCGTATTTGACTGCACCATCTCCATCGTACCACTCTCATCAGTCTCAACGAGAAGAAGATTTCCTGCTGCCGATTCCTCATACAGTCTGTCTCTTATCGCTTCATTTACAGCCTTTGAAACTATCAGTTTTGCTTTCATCTCAGCAATATTATCGAGATTCGGAGATACTGTAAACGACCAGAAATATATAAAATAAGCAAGAACCATAAAAGTCATCACAAATATGATGACTCCGTTTCTTCTGATATTATTATTCGCCTTTTGCCATCTTTTCCTTCTCATAAATAAACCCTCCAGCCATTATATGTTGACCGGAGGGTTATTGTTACGATGTTACATTCCAAGTTTAGCAAGTCCGTCCTTGAGCTTGCCGTTTAAAATCTTGATGTATGTTCCCTTCATACCAAGCGAACGTGATTCGATTACTCCTGCTGATTCGAGCTTTCTTAAAGCATTAACGATTACTGAACGTGTAATTCCTGAACGGTCAGCAATCTTGCTCGCAACGAGAAGACCTTCGTCGCCTTCGAGTTCAGCAAAAATCTGGATTGCAGCTTCGATTTCAGAATATGAAAGCGTGCTGATTGCAACCTGTACAGCATTTCTTTCTCTTCCTTCTTCTTCCTGCTCTGAAATCTTGCTTCTCTGGATTTCAATACCTACGATACTAGCGCCGTATTCAGCAAGTGCGATATCTTCATCGCTGAAAACAGGTTCATCACGAGTGATGAGCATTGTTCCTCTTCTTTCTTTTCCGCCGATAATAGGTACGATTGTATGTATTCTTTCGAAATCATCGTAATCTTCCTTGAATACCTGCACTAATTCTTCCTTTGACATATTAGGAAGTGATTCAGCAATCTTAAGGAATTCATCATTACAGATTTCTGAGAAATGATTTTCTTTATCAGTTTTATTTACTGTAATATCACCATTGTCTGCAACAAAATGCTTAATTGACATTCCGAGAATTTTGCCCTGTTTGCTGAGAATGTAAACGTTCGCCTCTAAAATATCGCTTAATGTAACGGCGAGATCAGCAAATGAAAGCACGCCATCGCTGCTTTCCTGGAACAGGCGGTTCATCTGTCTAATTTTTGTAAGTAACATGTTTTCCATTTCCCGTTTCTCCTTTAAATTAGCTATATCCCTTTTAATCTCAAATTACAGATATTATACATTTTCTTACAACCATTATCAAGAGGTTTGAAGCAAAATTTTCACAATTGTCAAAATTGTTTAAAGCCGCGGAACAATTCCGCGGCTTTGTGTTAATCTGATTATTAAAGAATGAATTTGTCGATATCTTCTTCTCTGATCTGGTCTTCAAATTTACCTTCAACGTATTCCTTATCAATTACGATGTTCTTGTTTTCTACGTCAGGTAAGCTGAATGAGATATCTTCAAGAAGTTTTTCCATAATTGTGTGAAGTCTTCTTGCTCCGATATTTTCAGTCTGTTCATTCATGAGATAAGCGATAGTCGCTATTTCATCAATCGCATCGTCTTCAAATTCAAGAGTTACACCTTCAGTTTCAAGGAGTGCCTTGTACTGCTTGAGAAGAGCGTTTTCAGGAATTGTAAGGATCTTTACAAAAGTGTCCTTTGTGAGATTCTCAAGTTCAACCCTTATCGGGAATCTACCCTGAAGTTCAGGGATGAGATCTGTAGGCTTTGAAACATGGAAAGCACCTGCACCGATGAAAAGCATATGGTCAGTCTTTACAGGTCCGTGCTTAGTATTGATAACGCTACCTTCAACGATTGGAAGGATGTCACGCTGAACACCTTCTCTTGATACGTCAGCTCCTGAGCGGTATGAATTACCTGATGCAATCTTATCGATTTCATCGATGAAAATGATACCGTTCTGTTCTGCATTGAGGAGAGCCTCTTCAATAACCTGATCCATATCAAGAAGCTTCTGTGCTTCCTGTTCTCTTAAGATCTTTCTTGCGTCCTTTACCTTAACCTTCTTGTTCTTTTTCTTAGGCGGCATATCACCGAAAATATTTCCGATTGCAATGCTCATGCCTTCGTTGCTCATATCAAGCTGGTTTCCCTTAGGAGCTTCTTCAACCTGAATTTCAATATACTGTTCTTCAAGAAGGCCGTCTCTGAGCTGCTGTCTTACCTGCTCACGGGCAAGTTCAACTTCACTTTCTTCCTTCTCCTGTTCTTCCTTCTGCATCTGTTCATATTCCTGTTTCTGGCTGTTTGTGTAATTGTTCATGAACATTGAGAAAGGATTCTTTACTGTTTCATTTGAAGCAGGTCTTTTCTTTCCAGGAATGATTGCCTGAAGAATGAGATCTTCCACGATACCTTCTGCGATATCGTACTTTTCAGCAAGCATCTTCTGCTTAGTAATTCTGATTGATGCTTCAACGAGGTCTCTTATCATTGAATCAACGTCACGACCTACGTATCCTACTTCAGTGAACTTTGTTGCTTCTACCTTAACGAAAGGAGCGTCCATAAGCTTCGCAAGTCTTCTTGCGATTTCAGTCTTACCAACGCCTGTAGGTCCCATCATAAGAATATTCTTAGGCATGATTTCTTCTCTCATTTCATCTGAAAGAAGACTTCTTCTGTATCTGTTTCTTAATGCTACTGCTACTGATTTCTTCGCATCGTCCTGACCGATTATATACTTGTCGAGTTCAGCTACGATTTCCTTAGGAGTCATCTGTGTGAATGTATTTGCCATTTCGATACCTCCTTATAACTTTTCCACGGAAATATTATCGTTTGTGTATACACAGATGCTTGCCGCAATCTTTAGTGATTCACGAACGATTTCTTCCGCACTTAAATCCGTATGATTGTAAAGGGCATTTGCTGCAGCATAAGCGTAGTTTCCGCCTGAACCTATTGCAACGAAATCCTGGTCAGGCTCGATTACTTCACCTGTACCTGAGATTACGAGAAGGCTTTCTTCGTCTGCAGCAATCATAAGTGCTTCAAGGTTTCTTGCCGCCTTATCCTGTCTCCAGAGCTGTGCAAGTGCAACCGCTGCGCGCTTGAGATTACCTGAATGCTCTTCGAGCTGCTTTTCGAACTTTTCAGTAAGGCTGAAAGCATCAGATACCGAACCTGCAAAACCGGTTACTACTGTACCCTTGTAAATCTTTCTTACTTTCTTGGCGCCGTTTTTCATAATTGTAGTTTCGCCCATTGTTACCTGGCCGTCTCCCCCGATGCAAATGTCGCCATTTTTTCGTACTGCTACGATAGTTGTTGCATGAAATTGTACCATTTTAAATCCTCCCTCTTATTCCCTATAATCACATTCGCTGTTCGAACATGAATATTTGCTGTTCTTTAACTTGTGCGAAACGAGAAGATTTCCGCACTTAGGACATTTCTTATCTACAGGCTTATACCAGTAAACCTGATTGCATTCAGGATATCCGCTGCATCCGTAGAAAGTCTTTCCTTTCTTACTCTTACGCGCAATTATATCCTTACCGCATACAGGGCACTTTACGCCTGTAGTAGTCACGATACGTTTTGTATTCTTACATTCAGGATATCCGCTGCAGGCAATGAATTCACCGAATCTTCCCTGCTTCTTCACCATTGGTCTTCCGCAGAGTTCGCACATCTCACCTGTCGGTTCATCCTCAAATGTTACTCTTTCCATTTCACTTTCGGCAACATCGAGTTCATTCTTGAAAGGTCCGTAGAAATCTCTTAAGATATCCTTCCAGTCAGTGTCTTTGATTTCAACATTATCGAGTTTGTCTTCCATTTCGGCAGTAAAACCTGTATCAACGATTTCATTGAAATACTTTTCCATGAAGTCTGTAACTACGAAACCGAGGTCAGTAGGTACAAGAGACTTCTTCTGTCTTGAAACATACTTTCTTTCAACGAGTGTCGCTACGATAGGAGCATACGTCGATGGTCTTCCGATTTCCTTCTCTTCAAGTTCTCTTACGAGACTCGCTTCTGTGAATCTCGAAGGAGGCTGTGTGAAGTTCTGTTCTCCCTGGATATCATTTGCGATAAGCTTTTCTCCCTTTTCGAGTGCAGGGAGCATCTTGCTTTCGTCTTCATCATCTGTCGCTCTGTAAACCTTAAGATAACCATCAAAAATAAGTTTTGAGCCTGAAGCCTTGAAGCAGTAATCGCCGTTCATGATATCAGCTGAAACTACAGAATAAACTGCAGGCTTCATCTGGCTTGCCATAAAACGTGACCATATCAGTTTATAAAGACTGTACTGATCCTTTGTCAATGAATCCTTGATTTCGTCAGGGTGAAACTCAATATGTGACGGGCGGATAGCTTCATGGGCATCCTGCACGTCTTTTTTCTTGTTTGAATAGAAATTATTGTTCCAGTAACCTGCACCGAATTTAGTTGTTATATATTCTTTTGCAGCTGCCTTCGCTTCATCAGAAATACGTACGGAGTCAGTTCTGATATAAGTAACAAGACCTACTGTGCCGTGACCCTTGATGGATACGCCTTCATAGAGCTGCTGTGCAATCTGCATTGTTTTCTTAGTATAGAAGTTAAGTTTTGTGCTTGCTTCCTGCTGGAGTGCACTTGTAGTGAAAGGAGCATAAGGTTTCTTTGCTCTTTCCTTTTCATCAACTGAATCGATTATAAAACTGCCGCTTTTGATTTCAGAAAGCACTTTGTCTGCAGTTTCCTTATTCTCGATAGTGATTTTCTTTCCTTTATATTCTGCGAGTTTTGCCGTGAATTCTTTTTCTTTCGGAGCATCTTTCTTAAGAAGTGCTGTGATGTTCCAGTATTCCTTAGGAATGAATTCCCTGATCTGCTTTTCTCTGTCGCAGATAATCTTAAGCGCTGCCGACTGTACTCTTCCTGCCGAAAGTCCTCTCCTTACCTTTTTCCAGAGAATAGGGCTGATCTGATATCCTACGAGTCTATCGAGCACTCTTCTTGCCTGCTGAGCATCAACGAGCTTCAAATCTATCGGACGTGGGTTCTTTACTGCTTCTTTGATTGCATTCTTCGTAATTTCGTTGAATACGATTCTGCATGGCTCGTTTTCATCAATGCCGAGGAGATATGCAAGGTGCCATGAAATAGCCTCACCTTCACGGTCAGGGTCGGTTGCAAGATATACTTTTTCTGCAGCCTTAGCTTCTTTCTTAAGTTCCTTGATGAGATCTCCCTTGCCGCGAATAGGAATATACTGCGGCTCAAAATCGTTCTCAATATCAATACCGAGTTTACTCTTCGGAAGATCGCGGATATGACCTACCGAAGCAGTTACTTTGTACTTGCTTCCAAGAAACTTACCTATTGTTTTTGCCTTTGATGGTGACTCTACTATCACCAGAATTTTTTTGGCTTCGCCCATTTAAAAACCTCCACGTCAAAACCTCCTGCCGTAGCAAGAGTAGCTGAAATAGATTATATTGCCCTTTTTTCTATTTGGCAAGAAAAATTTTCCCGAGTGAACTTGCGACAATTCCCTTCATTTCAAGAACCGTCACAATTCCGATTACTTTTCCGGGTGGTAAATGCAGCTTTGAGCACAACATATCAATCGTTATCTCACCTGATGCTTTTACAATATTCAGAACCTCAATTTCGTCTCTCGCAAGGTTATCCGTAAACATTTTACTCGGTGGTGCATTCACACCAAGATCAAAAATCAGATCATCAATTACGGCAATCGCTGATGCTCCGTCATGTATCAGTTTATTCGCACCGATGCTCATGACATTATTAATATTGCCTGGAACTGCATATACCATTCTGCCCTGTTCGCCGGCAAGATCTGCAGTTATGAGGGAACCGCTCTTAAGCGCTGCCTCCACGACAATCACACCTTCACTTATACCGCTCACAATGCGATTCCTTTGCGGAAACGTATGCGGCATCGACGGATATCCGTCCGGATATTCTGATACGATAAGGCCCTTTTCCTCAATTTCAGCTTTTAATTTTCTGTTTGATGAAGGGAAACACTGATCGAGTCCCGTACCGAATACGGCAATCGTATTCCCGCCTGCGGCAAGAGCCCCTTTGTGCGCCATAGTATCGATTCCGGCAGCCATCCCGCTCACCACAGTTATTCCGCTTTCTGCAAGCCTCTCTCCTATTTTGAATGCTGCCCACTTGCCATACTCCGTCGGTTTTCTTGTACCGACGACTGCGAAACATCGTTCACCGAGGAGCTCTATTCTGCCACTGCAGTAAAGCTCTTCAGGAGGATTCTTTATAAACCTCAGAAGAGGAGGATACTTATCCGAGTCAAGCGTCAGTCTCTCAATTTTTCTTTTCTTTAAATCATCTTTTTCTCCCATAGTCCGTTTCACCCTTTTGTTTTTCCTTCTTTACATGTTTTGCCGTTTCACTAATACAGCGCTGTTGCGATTACTTATTCGTACATCCTGTCAAGTATGCGATACTGAATTGCTTCAGCAATGTGATACTCCTGTATTTCTTCTGCGCCTTCAAGGTCTGCGATAGTTCTGCTCACTTTGATTATTTTTTCGTATGCCCTCGCCGAAAGCCCCATCTTTCTGTACGCTTCAGCAAGTAATTTCCTGCAATCGCTATTAAGATGACAGTATTTGTTTATATTCCTTCCTGACAGTCTTGCATTTACTCTCATGTCAGGCGGTTCATTGCGATACCTTTCGTTCTGAATCATAAGTGCACCTCGTACTGCCTCCCTCATCGATTCAGAAGTAAGAAGCTGCGAAGTATAAGGATTATCATACGATGCTTCTTCATGATCAGATTTTCCCTGGAGTTCTTCTATCTTTGCCTTCTCAACTTTAATCTGTATGTCAATCCTGTCTATAATCGGTCCTGATAATTTCATCTGATAATTTCTGAGCTCACTGCCACTGCATTTGCACTCTTTTTCCGGATCTCCATAATAGCCGCACTTACACGGGTTTCCTGCAGCTACAAGCATAAACTGTGCAGGAAACACTACACGCTCTTCATTTCGCTCTATTGATATTTTTCCTGTCTCAATCGGTTTTCTCAAAAGCTCGATAACCTTTCTGTCGAATTCCGGAAACTCATCAAGGAAAAGTACGCCTTTGTGTGCAAGGGAAATCTCACCGGGTTTAGGAATCCTGCCGCCTCCGAGAAGGGCTGGAATCGTTGCAGAGTGATACGGCATTCTGAACGGTCTTTCACATATCACAGACTCCATTTCAGAAAGCATTCCTGAAATACTATATATTTTTGTGAGCTCAAGCATCTCTTCATACGAAAGCTCCGGCATAATCGTCGGAATTCTTGAAGCAAGCATTGTTTTCCCCGCGCCCGGTGACCCGATCATATATAACCCATGTCCGCCACCTGCGACTGCCGTCAGAATAGCCCGCTTGGCAGCAAACTGCCCTTTTACGTCTGCAAAATCGAGTTCACTTTCGATAATACTTCCGGGTTTTTCTTTCCTATTATATATATGTAAGCTTTGTTTACCCTGAAGAGCTTCCACAACAGCCGTAAGTGTATCCGCCGGTACAATTTTCACTGCATCGACAAGCGCCGCCTCATCGGCATTTTCACGCGGCACAACTATATATTCCATCCCCGAATCACGAAGTCCTATACAAAGCGGAAGTGCACCTTTAATTCCGATAAGTTTACCGTCAAGTGAAAGCTCGCCGAGAAAACCTACATTACTGACTCTGTGCTGCGCTATTTCACCGTTTGATACGAGCATTCCTATAGCGAGCGGAAGATCAAAATGGCTGCCGTCTTTGCGCGAAGCGGCAGGAGAAAGATTAATAGTAATACGTTTAACCGGAAAGTCGAAACCACTGTTTATAATTGCAGACCTTACTCTTTCTTTTGCCTCTTTAACTGTTGTTGACGGAAGACCCACTGTATAAATAGCGGGAAGCCCTCTTGACAAATCAGTTTCCACTGCCACCGGATAAGCATCAATCCCTGTGAGCGCAGCCGTATATACTTTTGATAACATCTAATCATCCCCCTCAAGAAAAGCATTTTCCATAAACCTGAAATAAAAACGGTCATTACGAACAAGGACTTCCATTATGTCCATCTGGTGCCTGAATCCTTCAAATTCTCTGTGACACGTCAGATAATACCGCGAAGTCAGGATTAGTTTTCTTCGCTTTTCGCGCGTAACTGCCTCAGATGGAAAACCGAAATCCGTACTGCTCCTCGTTTTGACTTCGATAAAATGAATCGCTCCTCTTTTAAGAGCAATAATATCAATTTCACCGGTCCTTGATCTGAAGTTGCGCTCGATAATCGTATATCCCTTTTCTTCAAGATAACGGCAGCTCTTTTCCTCTCCCTTCTGCCCGAAATACCCTTTTCTGTTCATAAAGTCTTCCTCCGCTGTATAAGAGCTTTTTATTTACATTATTTTCCAATTCGTATTATCGCATATTTTCCATATTTTGTCAATTAGGTTCTCCAAATACTTTTCAACTTCAGAATATGAAAAATGCGGGCCTGCTATAAAGCAGCATCCCGCATTTTTCATGCTTGATATTTGTTTGTAAGGTGTTAATGCATCTTTTTTCTTTTCTCGCTCTTACCTTTCTATAACCCTTGCGAGGAATTCCTTTGTACGTGAATCCTTAGGATTTCCGAAGATATCTTCAGGACTTCCCTCTTCAACGATTACTCCGTTTGCCATAAATATTACATGATTCGAAACCTCTCTTGCGAAGGCCATTTCATGTGTTACAACAATCATTGTAAGTCCTTCTCTTGCGAGCATTCTCATAATCTGGAGAACTTCCCCGACCATCTGTGGATCGAGCGCTGATGTCGGTTCGTCAAAGAGGAGTACGTCAGGTTCCATAGCAAGCGCTCTTGCTATTGCAACTCTCTGCTTCTGGCCGCCGGAAAGCTGGCGCGGTTTCGCATTGATATACGGTGCCATTCCTACCTTTTCAAGATAGTACATTGCATTCTTCCTGGCTTCATCCTTGCCTATCCTGAGTACCTTTGTCATCCCGATCATGCAGTTTTCAAGAACTGTCATATTGTCAAAAAGATTGAAGCTCTGAAATACCATTCCGACTTTTGAACGATATTCAGCCGGATTCACACCTTTCTCGAGAATATTTTCGCCATCGTATAATATTTCTCCCCCTGTTGCCTTCTCAAGAAGATTTATGCAACGGAGCATCGTAGACTTTCCGGAACCCGAAGCCCCTATTACAGTAGTCACACTGCCGCGTGCAACGCCGAAATTTATATCTTTAAGAACAACATTTGTACCGAATGCCTTGCTCAGATGTCTTACTTCTATAACGTTACTTCTCATGTCCCTACGCCTCCATTTCAGCCATTTCTGCGAATCTCTTCGCCTTCTTGTCATTGAAACGATATGTTCCTGCTGCAGCTACCTTAGGATCTGTTGCCGCAAGTTCGTAATTGTCAGGACCATCCATTCTGTTTTCAAAGTATCTCAGGATACGTGAACAGATAAATGTGAGGAGGAAATAGATTACCATCGCTATTGTAAATGCTTCGAAATATGTGTAATAAGTACCTGCTACAGACTTTGTTGTATAGAACACCTCTACCGTTCCGATTACCGAAAGTACACAACTGTCCTTGATGTTTACAATAAGGTTGTTTCCTATCTGCGGCATGATATTTCTTAGTGCCTGCGGGAGTACGACATATATCATTGTCTGGAAGTGAGTCATGCCGATTGCCTTGGCGCCTTCTGTCTGGCCATTGTCAATCGAAAGGATTCCGCCTCTTACAGATTCCGCCATATAAGCTCCGGTGTTGATTGAAACGATGAAAATCGCAGCTGTCCACATGTTCATCGTAATGCCGAAAACCATCGCAATACCGTAATAGATGAACATTGCCTGAACCATCATCGGTGTTCCTCTGAAAAGCTCCACATACGCATTGAGCAGAAGCTGCACGATCTTCACCATGAACCAGTGAAAAGGTCTTTCTTTTCTTTCAGTAGGAATCGTCTGCACAATTCCTACACCAAAACCAATAATACATCCGATAAGTGTACTGATCGTAGCAATCACCATTGTCACATATATTCCGTGCGCAAATGAATCGCTGTATTCAAAGAATAAAAATACTACTCTCTCCCAAAAGCCTGTTGGTAACATTATTCTCTATCCTCCTTGAGAAGTCTGTGATGCCCCTAATTCACGGCATCCTTGATATAACTAGTTGCTGAGCGGCTGGATATCGATTGCTTCCTGCATGATTCTTGCATAATCATCTTCAGTCATAGTATCGAGAACTGAATTGATTCCTTCAAGAAGTTCTGTATTACCCTTCTGAACCGATACACCGATATTGATTTCTTCATCTGATACTTCAAATGCACCTTCTGTGCCTGAGAAGTCGAGAAGTCTGAAGTTATCATATACTACACACGCTGCCATTGCTGTCGGCATGTCTGTAACTACAAGATCACAAGTTCCTGCATTTAATGCTACGAGCATAGTTCCTGATGTTTCCTGAGCAGGAAGAATGTTTGCTTCAGGAATCTGAGGAAGACATACATCGTACCATACTGTATTAATCTGTGAAGTACAAGTTGCTCCTGCGAGCTCAGCTACGCTTGCAGCTTCTGCATACTGGCTGTCAGCTGTTGTAAGAGCTACAATCTGTGCGTAGTAGTAAGGATTTGAAAAATCTACGCTTTCAAGTCTTTCAGCAGTAATGCTCTGTCCTGCGATAACACAGTCAACAGTTCCCGCCTGTACAGCAGGTACTAGTGAATCCCAGTCAAGCTTTACGATTTCAAGATCCATTCCGAGGTTTTCGGCAATAGTCTTTGCCATCATTACGTCATAACCATTTGCAAAATCCTGGCTGTCTCTGATAGGAACCGCACCATTTGAATCATCGCTCTGAGTCCAGTTATATGGCGCATATGCGCATTCCATTGCAACTGTAAGTGTGTTATCTGTTTCATCTTTTGATGATGTGTTTCCGCATCCTGTTAAGCAGATTGAAAGTGCTAATACTAAAATCATAATCATCGCTAAGTTACGTCTCATTTTTATAGTCTCCTTTATTCTTTTAATATCTTTCAATTTTGTAAGTGATGAGGTTTTATCTCATAAAAAAACCACGATATCTTCATTTTATCGTGGTCATACCATTGTTCAGGCTAAAAAATAACCACGATGCTCTTTTCAAAACATCATGGTCGATCAGCCGGCAATAAAAAACCATGATGCTCTTTCAAGTAAGTACATCATGGCCAAAGTTCAATTCTATTACATCTCAAAACAATATCAATAACAAGATATCCTTCTTCTGTTATGAAGTACTAAATCAGTTTTTTAGTTTTTTGGATTTAACCTGTTTATTGATCTGTTTTTTAAGATTCATCATTTTAAAATACCCTCTGTCATTTACATTTTTTAGTTCATGTACATGATAATAAAGGGTATTTTGTGTTTTGTCAACAAATATTTTTAATATTTTTAAAATATTTTTGTGGAATACCACAAAATTGTCAGAAAATTAATCATACCAATTTGTCGGTTTGTGCAGATATCAATCGATTAAATGTCGATTTCTTTCATCAGCGCAAACTTCTCGATTGCGATTCCGACTCCGTCTTTTTCATTATCAAGCGTTATGAAATCTGCCGCTTCTTTGACTTCAGGCTTGCCGTTACCCATAGCAACAGCAACTCCGGCAGCCTCAAGCATCGCAAGATCATTGAGTCCGTCGCCGCATGCCATCGTATCGCTGTAATCAACACCGAGAATGTCGGCAAGAGCATAGATTGCCTTTCCCTTGCTCGCATTTACATTGCTTATTTCAAGAAGTCTGTCGAATGAGCTTGTTACGTATAAATCATCGAACTTATCAAGTTCTTCCCACATCTTCTTCTTCGCTTCCTGATCGCCGAAATGGAAATTGATGTTTTCAATCTCCGAAACGCGCTCAAAAGCAAATTCATAAAGGTCAGGCACTTCTTTTCTTGACCTTCTGAGATATTCTATACTTCCGTCCTTGATACCGTGTCTTCCCGGGTCATCGAGACTGTGGCAATCTATATATGCCCCGCCTCCTGTATGAACTTCTATCATATATGGAAGAGTTCTGAACCAGCTGAGAAGTTTTCTCGCAGTTTCTTCTTTAATAGGAGTTGAATGAATGCACTCACCACTGTGAAGTTTCACTATTCTTCCACCGTTTGCAGTAATGGCATATTCAACACCTTCAATATTTTTGATAGCATCAGGGAGTGCCACATAGGGTCTTCCCGTAGCAATTACAATGTTTACACCGCTTTTCATCGCATCTATAAGAGCCTTCTGTGTGCGCTCACCGATTGTCTGATCGGCTTTAAGGAGCGTTCCGTCAAGGTCAAGTGCCACTATTCTTACAGGTCTTTCTCTTTCAGTAGTCATAATAAATCTCCTGCTATAAATTTATCGTAATTATCTAAATTTTACCACATTTAATCCTTGATGCAATATTTACTTTTAACTGCTTGTAATGCGTTATACTAAGTGGTAGAATGAAGGCAACTTCACCGTTTTTTTACGGTAGTTTCAAGAGGTGTAGATAATGAAAATTGCAATTATTGGTGCAGGGAAACTCGGCTTTAAGCTTGCAGAAGCTCTCCTCGGTGGAGATCATGCCGTAACTGTCATTGATGTCAATGATGTAGCTCTTAATAAAGTAATATCTCAGATGGATGTTATGACTGTTAATGCTGACGGCCGTGAAATCCGTGTTCTCGAAAGCATTAATATTTCGGGCTATGATTATTTAATTGCGTGCACAAACAGCGATGAAAAGAATATTGTAATCGCTTCTTTTGCAAAGAAGCTCGGCTGCAATCATGTAGTTGCGCGAGTACGCGAGCCTGAGCACATGAATCAGTTTGATTTCATAAAGGAAACTACGGGAATCGACTATATCGTCAACCCTGACCTTTCAATTACTCATGAAATATATAAGTATCTTGTAGAAAAGTATACCCTTAACAACGGTATTTTCTCAAGCGGAGGCGCATCTCTTATCGAATTTGCAGCATGGAAGGTTCCTGAACTCGTTGATCTTCCTGTCACTCAGTTCAGAACTGTTCTTCCGGGAATGCTTGCTGTAGCTCTTTCGAGAAACGGCAAGGTAATCGTTCCGCACGGTGATACAGTAATCCAGAGAAACGACTATTTATATATTATAGGAGAAGAAACTCCTATCGAAGCTCTGAGTAAAAAAGTACATGTTCAGGGTAAATATACCAACCTTCAGAAGGTAATGATTATCGGCGGAGGAAAGACAGGTCTTTATCTTGCAAAAAAGCTTTCTGAATTCGGTATTTCGGTAAAAATAATAGAATCAAATAAAGAACGTTGCTATTACCTTCTCACTCGACTCAATGATGTAATGGTGCTTCACGGCGACGGTACTGACATTGCTTTCCTTGAAGAAGAAAACTTAAATGAAATGGATGCTTTTGTTACTGCAACCGGCTATGATGAAGAGAACCTTCTTCTCGCCCTCATGGCGAAGCAGCACGGCGTCGAGGACGTAATCGCAAAAGTCAGCCGTGAAAGCTACGAAGGTATTATTGAAGGTATAGGCATTGATATGGCGCTTAATCCTCTTGATATTGAAGTAAGTCACCTGCTCAGATTCATGCATGGTACTAAGAGATTCGTATCGTCTCAGCTTATTCAGGGTCAGGCGGAACTCATTGAAATCGTTGCAAACAACCATATGGTTCTCATGAATAAACCGCTTAAGGAATTAAAACTTCCTGAAGGTATTCTTATCGCTGCCATCCATAGTAATGATCGGGTTATAATTCCTGATGGTAATACAGTAATAAAAGAAGGCGACCGTGTTATCATGCTTTGCCATCTTTCAGAAATACCTGAACTCGAAAAGCTTTTCAGAACAAAAAAATTCAGCTTCTTTAAATAGGAGAATAAGATATGTATCTTAATTTCAGAGGGGTTATAAAGGTAACAGGTGTCTTTTACGTGGTTCTTGGCATTGTAATGCTTCTGCCTTTCCTTGTAGGTATCATCTACGGCGAAAAAGAAAGCATATATGCCTTTAGCCTTGTTGCCTTTCCTTTAATTATCAGCGGATTGTTATTATCAAAAATTAAACCATCACCTGTTCCTTTTAAAAACAGGGATGGTTTCCTTATTGTGTGCATTGCGTGGCTTTCAGCTACGCTTTTTGGTTCTCTTCCGTTCCTGATTTCAGGTTGTTGCGATAATTTCCCTGATGCATACCTCGAAGCGTGCTCCGGCTTTTCTACAACCGGTGCTACGATTTTCAATGATGTAGAAGTCCTGCCAAAGGCTATTCTTTTCTGGAGATGTTTTACTCACTTCCTTGGTGGACTCGGTATCCTTTATATGGTTATCGCTCTTCTCCCAGCGCTTGGATTCGACGGACAGACTATAGCACGTTCCGAGCTCACAGGCCCGACATTCAGTAAACTCGTTCCAAAGACAAGTACAACATCGAGACTTCTTTTTTCAATTTATATCAGTTTGACCGTATTGGAAACAATATTGCTTCTTTTAGGTGGACTTAGCTTTTTTGACGCAATCACACATGCTTTCTCAACAATGGGCACCGGCGGAATGTCTAATTATAATGACAGTGTAGCCCACTTTGACAGTATATATGTTGAAGTTGTCATTACAGTATTCATGCTTCTTGCCGGAATCAATTTCAACCTATACTACATCGCTGCAGTACGCGGTCCGAAAGAATTTTTCATGGATCTCGAACTTCGCACATATCTTGGAATCATTGCAATAATTACGGTTCTCGTATCGGTTTACAATGCAGCTACAGGCATGTATGGTTCGCTTCCGGAAGCAATAAGATATGCGCTTTTCAATATCGTATCGCTTCTTACAACGACCGGCTTTTGTAACACCAACTATGATTTATGGGATGCATTCCCGCTTGCCCTTTTCTTCCTACTTTATTTTATAGGCGGATGTGCTTCTTCAACCGGAGGCGGTATTAAAGTGTCAAGAATTGTAGTTGTTGCCAAGCTTATCAAACGAGGTGTGCGTGTACGTCTTCACCCTAATGCCGTAATAAAAATCAACATGAACGATAAAGTTCTTTCAACCGATACAGTTGAATCAGTTACAGGCTTTATTTTCACATATTTATCGCTCATATTTGTCTCAACGATACTAATTGCTGCTGACGGTCATGATTTCACAACCTCTTTATCAACAGCTTGCGCAAGCATCGGAAATGTTGGTCCCGGTTTCAACGGAGTTGGTCCTGCGATGAATTACTCAATATTCTCCGGTCCTGTAAAGATTTTTCTTTCACTTCTTATGCTTGCAGGTCGACTTGAAATTTACACATTCCTAACTATATTTTCAAGAAGATTCTGGAATCCTAACAGATAATTACACAGGAGAACGCTCATGAAATTTACACTGAATTTCAAATATATATTTAGAATATACGGTTATATAATACTCCTGATTGGTCTTGCAATGCTTCCGGCCTTTATAACTTCCTGGGCTTATAATGAACCTGACATAAGCATCGGATTTCTGACGTCAGGACTCGTTGCGACTACGATCGGAGCTTTGTTAATCATTGTATCGCAGCCTCAGCATCATAATCTCAAAGCTCGTGATGTTTATATGATAGTAGGACTTGCATGGCCTATTATGGCGTTTTTCGGTGCTCTTCCTTATATCGTCAGCGGCTACACAGAATCATTTGCATCTGCATTGTTTGAATCAACTGCCGGCTTCACTACAACAACTGCGACAGCTTTTATCGTTGAAGTTACGCCGAAAGGTCTTCTGATGTGGAAAGCAATCTGCCACTGGCTCGGAGGTCTTGCAATTCTCGTTTTCCTTGTAGGTTTTCTTTCGGCTCTCGGATCTGGCGGAAACAAGATTTTCAGTGATGAATTCCCTGTACTCACTTCAGACAAGCCAATAAGTAAGTTTGCCGACTCAAAGAGAATGTTCTATGTGTATCTCTTCTTTACAGTCACAGAATTCATCTTCCTTTCATTTAGTGAAATGAATCTTTTTGATAATCTTGTTACTACTATGGGATGTGTCAGCACAAGCGGTCTTTTCGCACATTCAAGTGGTATAGCTTACTTTGACAGTATATATATTGAAGCAGTTATAATAGTTTACACGATTCTTTCTGCAATCAGTTATACGCTCTATCCTATGATAGCCAGGGGCAGATTCAGAGAAGTCCTGCGGAACAGTGAAGTTAAAACTTATCTAACTATCCTCCTTGTTGCAATCATTATAGTCGCATTTAATCTTTTTACGACAGGAACATGTGAAACAATCGGAGACTCACTCAGATATGCTGCATTTTATTCGGCATCGTTTGCAACAACCTCCGGATACAATGTTGTCGATTATGGCTCATGGCCGACAATGTGCCTCGTTACATTCGTAATTCTCATGCTTATCGGCGGTTGTACTGCGTCAACATCCGGCTCTATCAAAGTCGCCCGCATCATGGTAATGGTCAAACTTATGACGCAGACGTTCTATAAGAGAATCCACCCGCATGCAGTAATGGACGTACAAATCGGAGACACTCATGTATCATCACAAGTTGTGGCACGTGTAACATCATTTATTCTTTCATTCTTTGCAATCATACTCGGAAGCTCAGTCGTGGTATCGCTTCAGGGGTTTGATTTATCTACAAATTTAAGTGTAGTAATTGCAATGATGACAAACACCGGTATTTACCTCGGCGATTTCGGGGCACTTGGGTACTTCGGTATATTTTCAGATGGTCTCCAGATTTTCCTCGCCTTCCTTATGATTATAGGTCGACTTGAAATCTTCTCTGTACTTATACTGTTTTCACCATCGTTCTGGCATCCGAGCCGCACAATCGACTAATCGCTTCCTTCATTTACGGGAAATCAACCTCTTACAACATCATATACGTATAAACAAAACAATTGCGGACATTCTAATAGCAGAATGTCCGTTTTTTACTGGAGGTATGAATGAAAGTAAAAGAACTTATGACCGGCGCTGTCTGTTCCGTAAAACCCGAAACTTCTCTTGAAGAAGTAGCAAAACAGATGAGAAAAATTGATACAGGAGTAATCCCTGTATGTAACGATAAGGAAGAAATACTGGGGATAATAACCGATCGTGACATTGTAATACGCTATCTCGGATCAGGCAGGGAAATACACTCTGCAGGCGAAATAATGTCCCAGAACGTCATTTCAGTCCCTCAGGACATGAATATACACGATGCCGCACTTCTTCTTTCACATTATAAAATAAGACGGCTCCCCGTGACTTCCGGGAACCGCCTTGTCGGTATTCTGTCTGTTTCTGATATCGCGCGCCACACTGTCATGGCTGATGAAGCCGGAGACATCATGCACGCCATTTCAAAACCTTAAGCGCAGATAATTTTTCGTTAGCAAGCTTAATTCTTTCTTACAATACCAATGTCGTTTCTATAGTGCGCACCTTCGAAGCTAATCTTTGCAACGTTTGCAAATGCCTTTGCTCTTGCTTCGTCGTGTGTTGCACCTGTAGCTGTAACGCCGAGAACTCTTCCTCCATTTGTTACAACTTCGCCTTTTTCGTTAAATGCAGTACCTGCATGGAATACTACGATATCATCATCAACATCGCCAAGACCAGTGATTACCTTGCCCTTTTCATAGCTTCCAGGATATCCGCCTGATGCCATTCCAACGCATACTGCTCTTTCTTCCTTCCACTTGATATCGATTTCAGCGAGTCTGTTATCGATTACAGCATCGAAGATTTCTGCGAGGTCAGTATCGAGTCTCATGAGTACTGACTGAGTTTCAGGATCTCCGAAACGGTTGTTGAATTCGATTACCTTAGGGCCTTCATCTGAAATCATGAGACCTACGAAGAGTACGCCCTTGAAATCGAGTCCGTCTTCCTGGAATCCCTTAAGTGTAGGGAGAAGGATTTCGTCCATTACTCTCTTTGAAAGTGCTTCGTCAAATACGAGTGATGGTGAATATGAACCCATACCGCCTGTGTTAGGACCTTCGTCGTTGTCAAATACACGCTTGTAGTCCTGTGCAGGTTCCATAGGAACGATTGTGTTTTCGTCTACAAAGCAGAGCATTGAAGCTTCAACGCCGTGGAGACATTCTTCTACGACAACCTTATCTCCGGCATCTCCGAATACTCTTGCGCCCATCATTTCTTCGATAGCAGCTGCAGCTTCTTCAGCATTCTGAGCGAGTACTACACCCTTACCTGCTGCAAGTCCGTCAGCCTTGAGAACCATAGGATATCCATAGATACCGATTGCATCGATGAGAGCCTGCTTGTCTGTATATTCAGTGTACTTTGCAGTAGGGATGTCATGTCTCATAAGGAATGACTTTGTGAAAGCCTTACTTGCTTCGAGCTGAGCACACTTCTTATTTGGTCCGAATACTCTGATTCCCTTTTCGCTTAAAGTATCAGTGATACCCATTGCGAGAGGAACTTCAGGTCCGATTACTGCCATGTCGATACCTTCCTTAACTGCGAATTCGCAGATTCCGTCGATATCTTCAGCCTTGATATTTACACATTCAGCAACGTCAGCAATACCTGCGTTTCCTGGTGCACAGTAGAGCTTTGTAACCTTTTCGCTCTGAGCGAGCTTCCAGCAGATTGCATGTTCACGTCCGCCGCCGCCAACTACTAAAATCTTCATAATAATATCTCCTTATATCAATCCTAGTGATGGAAAAGTCTCATTCCAGTAAATGCCATTACCATATCGTACTTATTGCAAGTAGCGATAACATTGTCATCTCTGATTGAGCCGCCAGGCTGTGCTACGAAGCTTACGCCACTCTTCTTTGCTCTTTCAATGTTGTCACCGAATGGGAAGAATGCATCACTTCCGAGTGATACGCCTGTGATTGAATCGAGATATGCTCTCTTTTCTTCATAAGTAAAAGGTTCAGGTCTTTCTGTGAAGTAGAGCTGCCACTTTCCTTCATCGAGAACGTCTCCGCTTTCATCAGCTGAAAGGTAAACATCGATTGTGTTGTCCCTGTCTGCTCTTCCGATTTCAGGCTTGAAAGGAAGATTGAGAACCTTGTCGTGCTGACGGAGATGCCAGAGGTCTGCCTTCTGTCCAGCGAGTCTTGTGCAGTGAATTCTTGACTGCTGACCTGCTCCTACGCCGATAGCCTGTCCGTCATATGCGAAGCATACTGAATTTGACTGAGTATACTTAAGAGTGATGAGCGCGATGATGAGGTCACGCTTTGCTTCTTCTGTGAGCTTCTTGTTATCAGTAACTACATTCTGGAGAAGCGCTTCTGCGATTTCGAAGTTGTTTCTTCCCTGTTCAAATGTGATACCGAATACCTGCTTCTTTTCCTGTACTTCAGGAACATAGTCAGGGTCAATCTTTATAATATTGTAGTTTCCGTTTCTCTTGCTCTTTAAGATTTCAAGAGCTTCAGGTTCGTATCCCGGTGCGATAACGCCGTCTGATACTTCACGCTTGATAATCATTGCTGTAGTTACATCTACAACGTCTGAAAGCGCAATCCAGTCACCGAATGATGACATTCTGTCAGTTCCTCTTGCTCTTGCATAAGCACATGCGAGAGGTGAATCATCGAGACCTTCGATATCGTCAACAAAACAAGCCTTCTTGAGCTTTTCAGGGAGCTTTACGCCAACTGCTGCTGATGTAGGGCTTACGTGCTTGAATGATGTTGCACATACCATTCCTGTAGCTTCCTTAACTTCCTTTACGAGCTGCCAGCTGTTGAAAGCATCGAGGAAGTTGATATATCCAGGTCTGCCGTTTAAGATTTCGATAGGAAGATCTGATCCGTCTTCCATATAAATCTGTGCAGGTTTCTGGTTAGGGTTACATCCGTACTTAAGTTCGAATTCCTTCATTTCTGATCCTCCTATTTATTCTTATTGATAAGACGACTTTCATACTTGCCTGTCTTGAGGTCAATAAATCTTACGTAAAGTGATACCTTGTTATCTTCATTGAGGCCTTCCCAGAGATCGTTTGTGAAGCATTCGATGCAGTCAGGGATTTCAATTCTTTCAGGTTCGCCTGTGAATGTAGGGATTGGATTTCCATCACAGTTATATGTGTGGATATAGTGGCCGAGTCCTGCAACAGGAGTATAGCTGTAAGTATATCTGTTGCATACCGCTCCGTCAGGAGTACCGCTCTTCAAAATGCTCATCTTGTACTTGAAGTCTTCGCCTTCGAAGTTTAAGATACCGCTGATTCTTGGTGTGAGGTTCGGAGCGTCAGGCTCGAATTCTCTTGTTTCAAGAGCTTCTTCAAATGACTTTCCTGCTTCAAGGAAATCATAGATAGTATCAGTCTGATCACCGTTTGTAACGATTGTGCTGTTTCCTGAAACTCTTACAGGTGAGTAGATTACGAGAGTAGGGTCAGCAAGCTTTTCAGGTTCGAATGCGTTGATGATAACTTCGTCACCGTTTTCGATAAAGATTCTGTTTCTGCTGTTTTCTGATCTGCCCATGATGAAATATGCAAATACTGCCTTAGTTCCGTCAGCACTCTTTCCAATCATGATTCCTCTTCCGCCGTAAGTATTGGCAGCAAGTAAATCCTTTGCCTTAAATGTTTCGTATACGTTCATTATTTTTCTCCCATGATAATCTTTGATACGTGTTCTGCTGCTGCAGGAAGGAGCTTCCATTCTGCTTCTTCCATTACACGTTTCTGAAGTACTTCCGGTGTGTCGCCTTCCTTAATCTCAACAGCCTTCTGGAAGATGATTCTTCCTCCGTCAGGAACTTCGTTTACGAAGTGTACTGTTGCGCCTGTCACCTTCACACCATACGCAAGTGCTGCTTCATGAACCTTGAGTCCGTAGAAACCTTCTCCGCAGAATGAAGGAATGAGTGAAGGATGTACGTTTATGATTCTTTCAGGCCATTTGTCTGTGAATGACTTGTTCAGAATTCTCATGAATCCTGCAAGTATAATAAGTTCGATGCCTGCATCTTCAAGAGTCTTCTGAAGTTCTTCTTCAAACTTGACTCTTCTTTCTGAAACAGGAAGGCTCTTGTCTGCAAGAACCACCTTTGTTTCAATTCCGGCGTTCTCAGCTCTTGTAAGTCCGTAAGCATCAGGATTGTCTGAAACTACGAGTACGACTTCACCGCTCTTTAGTCCGCCTGCTTTCTGAAAATCAATAATCGCCTGAAGGTTTGTACCGCCGCCAGAAATAAGTACGGCAATCTTTGTCTTTAGCATATTACTACGCCATCCTTTCCGGCTATGATTTCACCGATAACGTAAGCATCTTCTCCATTTGCCTTTAAGATTTCGATTGCTGTATCTACATCTTCCTTAGCAACTGTGATAGTCATGCCAACGCCCATATTGTATGTATTGAACATATCTCTTTCAGGAATATTTCCAGTTTCCATAAGGAGATTGAAGATTGGAAGAACCTTAACCTTGGCCTTTTCAATCTTTGCTGTAAATCCTTCAGGAATACTTCTTGGAATATTTTCGTAGAATCCGCCGCCTGTAATATGTGAAACAGCCTTTACTTCAACCTTTTCCATAAGAGCAAGAACAGGCTTTACGTAAATCTTTGTAGGCTTGATAAGCGCTTCGCCGAGTGTTTCTCCGCCAAGGCATTCAGGCTTTACTGAAAGGTCTGCATTTTCTACGTCAAATACTTTTCTAACGAGTGAATATCCATTTGAATGGAAACCTGATGATGGAAGAGCGATGATAACGTCGCCTTCTTTCATCTTGTTGTTGTCTACGATTTTTTCCTTGTCAACGATACCTACTGCAAATCCTGCAAGATCGTATTCGTCTTCAGGATAGAAACCAGGCATTTCTGCTGTTTCTCCACCGATAAGAGCAGCGCCGCTCTGTACACAGCCTTCTGCTACACCTGAAACGATTGCTGCAACCTTTTCAGGATAATTCTTACCAAGTGCCATATAATCAAGGAAGAAGAGAGGCTTTGCTCCGCAGCAGATGATATCGTTAACGCACATTGCTACGCAGTCAATACCTACTGTATCGTGCTTGTCGAGAAGGAAAGCCATCTTGAGCTTTGTTCCTACTCCGTCTGTTCCGCTTACGAGAACAGGTTCTTTCATACCTGAAATGTCCGGGAGGAAGAGTCCGCCGAAACCGCCTACTTCTCCGATTGCACCTGGAGTAATAGTGCGCTTTACATGTTCCTTCATGAGTTCTACTGATTTATAGCCGGCTGTGATGTCAACTCCTGAAGCCTTATAACTTTCACTGAAGCTCTTCATTATTTTGCCTCCTTCTTTTCGCTGATTTTATGTTCATAACGGCTCTTTTCGATTGCAACAGGTTCCTTTGTAGGATACTTACCGCTGAAGCATGCGTCACAGTATCCTCTTTCAGGATATGCTCCGATAATGTTAGGAAGGTTTTCAAGTTCAAGGAAGTCGAGTGAATCCGCTCCGATGATGTTCTTGATTTCTTCTGTTGTATGGTTGCATGCGATAAGAGCATCTCTTGAATCTATGTCTGTTCCGTAATGGCAAGGATTGAGGAACTTAGGAGCTGATGAGCGAACATGAACTTCTGTAGCTCCTGCTTCACGGAGAAGCTTTACTATTCTTGCCATTGTAGTTCCTCTTACGATTGAGTCATCCACGAGAACTACTCTCTTGCCTCTTACTGTTGATGAAACAGGGTTAAGCTTAATTCTTACCTTATCTTCTCTGTGAGCCTGTCCCGGAGCGATAAATGTACGTCCGATATACTTATTCTTGATGAATCCGAGTCCGTAAGGGATTCCTGACTCCTTGGCATATCCGATAGCTGCATCGATACCTGAGTCAGGAACGCCGATAACAACGTCCGCATCAATCTTCTGCTGCTTTGCGAGCCATGCACCTGCCTGGAGTCTTGCGTCGTGTACTGAGATTCCTTCGATAACTGAGTCAGGTCTTGCAAAGTAAATGTATTCGAAGATACATAACTTCTTTGGAGCTGTACCGCAGTGTTCTCGTATAGTACGGATTCCATCTTTATCGAAAATAACGATTTCACCAGGTTCAAGATCTCTGATATATGTTGCGCCTACTGAATCAAGGCCGCATGTTTCAGATGCTACAATATAACATCCGTCTTCAGTAATACCGTAGCAGAGAGGTCTGAAACCATGAGGATCTCTTGCTGCGATGAGCTTTGAAGGTGACATGATTACGAGTGAATAAGCACCATCAAGCTTATGCATAGCTTCGCAGAGAGCCTCTTCTACTGAGCTTGTTTTTAATCTTTCTTTTGTAATAGTATATGCGATAACTTCCGCATCACTTGTAGTATGGAAAATTGAACCCTGAAGTTCAAGTTCTCTTCTTAATTCGTATGCATTAACAAGACTTCCATTATGGCAGACAGCCATGTTTCCCTTGATATGGTTTACAACCATAGGCTGAGCATTGAGTCTGTAGTTTGCATCCTTTGTACCATAAAGTGTATGTCCTACAGCCATATTTCCGAGACCGAGTTTGTCGAGCATTTCAGTTGTGAAAACGTCGTTTACGAGACCTTCATTCTTAATCCAGTTGATTACACCGTCATCGTTGACTGCGATACCGCATGTCTGCTGACCACGATGCTGAAGAGCATAAAGTCCGTAATAAACTGATCTTGCAAGTTCCTGTCTTTCTGGTGCGAATATACCGAAAAGTCCGCACGCTTCATGAATTTCTCTGTTCATAAATAATATCTCCTGACCCATTATCTGTTCTGAAATTCGGCATCGATTGCCATAATTTCTTCTTCCATCTTAACTTTGTACGCCTTCATCTTTTCGCGAAGTTCAGGATACTTTAAGCTCATCATCTGAATCGCGAGAAGAGCAGCATTTTCTGCTCCGTCTATAGCAACAGTTGCAACGGGCACGCCTTTCGGCATCTGTACAGTTGAGAGAAGTGAGTCGAGTCCGTCAAGAGTGCTTGACTTTACAGGAATACCTATTATAGGGAGCGGTGTCTTTGAGGCAAGCACACCTGCAAGGTGTGCTGCCTTTCCAGCTGCCGCAATAATAACTTCGAAACCGTTTTCTTCTGCCTTTTCAGCAAACTCGTGAGCTGCAGCAGGTGTACGGTGTGCTGACATGATTCTTGTTTCGAATTCAACTCCGAAATCAGCAAGAACCTTTTCAGTCTTTTCAAGAA
The DNA here is from genome assembly GCA_015058155.1 of Clostridiales bacterium. Classification (GTDB taxonomy): domain Bacteria; phylum Bacillota; class Clostridia; order Peptostreptococcales; family Anaerovoracaceae; genus QAKD01. Next base: position 27,549 of record SVCW01000013.1, read on the forward strand.
CCGGATAATCCGATTTGCTTCCCATGATAATTGCTACTTTCATAACCGGATTCTCCTTTCTTTACTTGAAGTAATTTACGCCTGATGAGAAGATCTTCTGATCCTTGTTACCAGGAACGTTCTTAACTCCGTTGTATGTCCATCTTTCTGAATGTCCCATCTTACCGAGTACTCTTCCGTCAGGTGATGTGATACCTTCGATAGCAAGTACTGAACCGTTTGGATTTACGCTTATATCCATTGATGGATTTCCTTCAAGGTTAACATACTGAGTGATAATCTGTCCGTTCTTAACGAGTTCGTCCTGAACCGCTTCGTTTGCGATGAATCTTCCTTCACCGTGTGAGATTGCTACAGTATGAATGTCGCCAACCTTAACTCCTGCGAGCCATGGTGACTTGACTGATGCGATTCTTGTACGAACGATTGTTGACATATGTCTTCCGATTCTGTTGTATGTGAGTGTAGGGCTGTCATCATCCATGTCCACGATCTTTCCGTAAGGAACGAGTCCGAGCTTAACGAGCGCCTGGAATCCGTTACAGATACCGAGCATAAGTCCGTCTCTGTTTTCGAGGAGGTCTGTTACAGCGTCCTTGATTCTTGGATTTCTGAATACTGCTGTGATGAACTTGGCACTTCCGTCAGGTTCGTCACCGCCTGAGAATCCGCCAGGAAGCATGATAATCTGGCTTTCTCTAATCTTCTTTTCCATTTCAGCGATTGATTCAACGAGATCGTGTTCAGTCATATTTCTGATGATATGAATGTCAGCGATTGCTCCTACTCCTTCGAATGTGAGCTTTGAATCCATTTCGCAGTTTGTTCCAGGGAATGTAGGAATAAGAACTCTTGGCTTAGCAACCTTGATTGCAGGCGCGATATCGAGTCTTGTATTGTATGAAATCTTAGGAACGATGATTTCTGAATCCTTTTCTGATCCTGCAGGCTTTGTAGGGAATATTGATTCGAGTGGTTCGCACCATTCCTTGATAACCTGCTTAACTCCGAGAGCAATTCCTGCGCTCTTGATTTCGATCATTCCCTTGTCTGTAGTCTTACCGATGATCTTGTAGCTTGTATCAGCAAACATATCTCTTACATCTTCTTCTGCAGGAACTTCGATGATGAGTGCACCGTAGTCAGCACGTGTAAGAACTTCTTCTGAAATTTCATCGAGATTGAATCCGATTCCGTTTCCGGCTGCCATCTTAACGAGTGAAATAAATACACCACCCTTGCCAACTGTGTTTGCAGCGAGGATATTCTTTTCAAGAACGAGCTTTCTAACGCGCTTCATATTGAAGATGTACTGATCCCAGTCGATAATCTGGTTTTCGTCTCTTCCCGGTGAGAGGAGAACAATTGTGCTGTCTTCCTTCTTGAATTCAGGTGAAAGTACGTGTTCAGCGCTTGCTGTTCCTACTGCAAATGAGATAAGTGTAGGTGGAACGCTGATATCCATAAATGTACCTGACATACTGTCCTTACCACCGATTGAAGGGATACCGAGCTTTCTCTGTGCAGTTACTGAACCGAGAAGTGCCTGGAAAGGCTTGCCCCATACATCAGGAGTAGTCATCTTTTCAAAGTATTCCTGAAATGAGAGTCTTACCTTTGAGATATCTCCACCCATAGCAGCAATCTTTGTTACTGAATCAACTACTGCATAGAGAGCTCCGTGATAAGGTGAAATCTTTGAAACTGCAGGGTCAAATCCCCAGCTCATGAGAGTTGCAGTCTGTGATTCCTTGCCTGAAATTACAGGAAGCTTTGCTGCCATACCGCAAGCAGGTGTAAGCTGATACTTTCCTCCGAGAGGCATGAGAACTGTGTTTGCACCGATTGTTGAGTCAAATCTGTCGATAAGACCCTTCTGGCTTGCACAGTTGATATCTGAAATGAGGTCTGTAATCTTGCTATACTTTGCATCAAACATTGTTTCGAGAGCTTCTGCACTCTTTACAACAACCTTTGTTTCCTGCTGTACACCGTTTGTATTTAAGAATTCTCTTGAAAGGTCGAGAATCTTCTGACCCTTGAATGTCATTGTGAAACGTCCAGTGTCAGTAACCTTTGCTACTGCTGTAGCTTCGAGATTTTCTTCGTTTGAGTATGCTATGAACTTTTCTACGTCTTTAGCCGCAACTACAACTGCCATTCTTTCCTGCGATTCTGAAATAGCGAGTTCTGTTCCATCGAGGCCTTCATACTTCTTAGGGACGAGGTCGAGTTCAACGTCGAGTGAATCAGCGAGTTCTCCGATTGCTACTGAAACTCCGCCTGCACCGAAGTCGTTACACTTCTTGATAAGAGTTGAAACTTCCTTACGTCTGAACATTCTCTGGATATTTCTTTCTGTTAAAGGATTACCCTTCTGAACTTCTGAACCGCAAGTTGTGATTGATTCTTCTGTATGTTCCTTTGATGATCCTGTTGCACCACCGCAACCGTCACGGCCTGTTCTTCCGCCGAGGAGGATGATAACGTCTGTTGGCTTTGGTGATTCACGTCTGATATTTTCTGCAGGAGCCGCACCGATAACAGCACCTACTTCCATTCTCTTTGCAACATAACCAGGGTCATAGATTTCTGAAACCTGACCTGTAGCAAGACCGATCTGGTTACCGTATGAGCTGTAACCAGCAGCTGCTTCCTTAACGATCTTTCTCTGCGGAAGCTTGCCAGGGAGTGTTTCACTGATTGGAGTTCTTGGATCAGCAGCTCCTGTAAGTCTCATTGCCTGGTATACATAAACTCTTCCTGAAAGCGGGTCTCTGATTGCTCCACCAAGACATGTAGCTGCTCCACCGAATGGTTCGATTTCTGTAGGATGGTTATGTGTTTCATTCTTGAACATAACAATCCAGTCTTCTTCTTCGCCGTCAACCATTGCCTTAACCTTGATGCTGCATGCGTTGATTTCTTCTGATTCGTCGAGGTCATCAACCATGCCCTTCTTCTTGAGGTACTTCGCACCGATTGTTGCGAGGTCCATGAGGCAGATTTCTTTTTCAGTAATTCTTTCTGCGTAAACTTCTTCACGCATCTTTAAATATTCATCAAATGCTTCCTTAACGATCGCTTCTGATACTCCGTTTTCGAAAGCAACGTCTGTAATCTTAGTCTGGAATGTAGTGTGTCTGCAGTGATCACTCCAGTATGTATCAATAACCTTGAGCTCTGTGATTGTTGGGTTTCTGTTTTCATCGTTCTTGAAATATACCTGAACGAACTTGATGTCTTCGCTACTCATAGCGAATCCCATTTCCTTTCTGTATGCTTCGAGTTCTTCTGCTGTCCAGTCGATGAAGCCTTCTACTGTAGGAACTTCGCCCGGAAGTTCGAGATTAAGCTGAAGAGTTTCAGGCTTTTCAAGATCTGCTTCTCTTGAGTCAACAGGGTTTATGAGATAATTCTTGATTGATTCGAGTTCAGCGTCTGTAATATCGCCATCGATTGCGATAACGCGTGCAAATCTTACTGTAGCTTCTGCTGATGGGTCGATGAGTTTGATGCACTGTGCTGCTGAGTCTGCTCTCTGGTCGTACTGTCCTGGAAGGTACTCAGTCGCAAAAAATGCAGATACCGGCCCTTCAGGTAAAGTTTCGTCACTTATCCTGTCAACTGCCGGTTCTGAAAACACAGTCATTCTGGCATTATCGTAAGTTTCGTCAGTAATGCCTTCAACGTCGTATCTGTTGATTACTCGCACGCCATTAATTCCCGATATATGTAAGTTTTCCTTGATATCGTTAAAAATGCCGACTGCTTCTACGTTAAATCCGTCTTTCTTTTCTACATATATACGCCTTACCATTTTTCCTCTTCCTTTCAGAATAATTCTTAGTGCTCAAGTTGGTATTGTTCGTCTTTTTAAATGTGGGAAATAATTTCCTATAATATAATAGCACAAAGTTCGCATTTAGACAAGACAATGCGAACTTCGATTCAAACTTTTTATTATTAACTTCGTATTATTAGATGGTTAGTCTTGTTGATTGTTCGGGTTTTCAGGCGTTTTCCATACGGAGTTTTCCCAATAGTCCGAAATCTATTTCACGGGGCTCTTTGCTGGCATTTTTTACTCTGACTTTCACCGGTTCTCCAAGGCTGTAGATGTTTCCCGTAGACCTTCCTATAACCCTGTATTTATCAGGCTCACAGTCATAGTAATCGTCATTCATATGCTCAAGTCGCACCATTCCTTCAATGGTATTCGGAAGTTCTACGTATATGCCGTGATTGGAAACGCCGCTTATAACACCTTCAAAAATTTCGCCGATATGTTTCTCCATATACTCGGCTTTTTTCATCTTCTCAACTTCGCGTTCCAGTTCAACTGCCTTTCTCTCGTTTGCGGATGAAAGCTCCGAAGCTTCAGAAACCTTTGACGACAAGACTTTAATCCTGTTTTCATCCGGATATGCACCAAGCGTCTCCTTGATAATTCTGTGGATAATAAGGTCAGGGTACCTTCTTATCGGCGAAGTAAAATGGCAGTAATACTTGAGCGCAAGTCCGAAGTGACCGAGGCACTCAGGATCATACACTGCTTTTTTCATGCTCCTTAGCATTACAGTGCTTACTACGTTTTCAAAAGATTTGCCATGTACTTCATCAAGTATACCGGCAAGAAGTTTAGGATGCACATTATCAGCATTGACAGACATGTTAATACCGAAACCACGCATGAAAACCTTAAGTTCTTCTATCTTTTCAGTTCCCGGTTTTTCGTGGACTCTATACACAAAAGGCATTTCCATGAACGCGAAATGACGTGCAACCGTTTCATTTGCAAGAAGCATAAACTCTTCAATCAGCTTGTTTGCACTTCGCCTTACTGCCGTATCAACATCAGTTGCAACGCCGTTTTTGTCAAGGACGATATACGCTTCTTCAATATCAAAATCAAGGCTGCCGCGCTGCTTTCTTTTTGTCCTGAGGACGGAAGCAAGCTTGGCCATATTCTTTATATCATCATAAATATCATAATATTTTCTCTTGAAAATAATGGCACGTTCAAGTATCTCCTTCTCATCCGAAGAAAGCTCCGAAACGTTGAAATCTGAAGGTATTCCGTCATATCGCTCGTTGCCTTCAGGTCTCAGCTCATCGTCAAAACCCGAAGTCTCAATCATATCGGAAACATCATCGTACACCATTCTGAACTTTGATCTTATAACGCTTTTATATATTTCATAATCCCTGACATCTCCGTCAGGTGAAACTTCCATATTAACAGAAAGAGTCAGTCTGTCTTCATCAGGTCTCAGGCTGCATATATCATTTGATAATTCTTCAGGAAGCATTGGCACAACCTGGTCGATAAGATATACACTGGTGCCTCTTGCAAGAGCTTCCTTGTCAAGCGGGCTTCCCTCAGTCGCATATTCACTCACATCGGCAATATGAACACCGAGAAGATAGTTTCCGTTCTCAAGGATTTCAATTGAAACTGCATCATCGAAATCCTTGGAATCCGCACCATCAATCGTAAATATGTTTTTGTTTCTCAAATCCCTTCTTTCATCCGGATTCCATGAAACACCGGCATTCTTTACATCTCTTGCCTGCCTTCTGACAGCATGGTTGAATTTATTCGTATATCCGTGTGCCCTTATAAGCGCCTTGATATCTGCACCTTTCTCACCTTTTCTTGCGATGATTTCAACGATTTTACCTTCGGCCTTTGACTCACCCTCAGGATATCCTGTAATCTCTACAACTACTTTGTCTCCGTCACCGGCATCGGAAAAATTCTTTCGTGAAACAAAAATATCGTCCCTGATTTTTCTCGTTTCAGGCACTACAAAACCGAAACGCTTCTGCTTATAAAAAGTTCCGACAACTTCCTTGAACTTACGTTCGGTTACACGACTCACCTGTGCTTCAGGCCTTGAGCCGCGCCAGAGATAAGAAGGAAGAATTACGATTTCAACTTTATCCCCGTCCATTGCTCCTCCAATGTCAGGTGGTGCTACATAAATATCACGATCTTCACCGGAGAAATGAATCTCGAAACGTTCACGTGATTCTTCGTCAAGCGTAACAAATCCAAAACCTTTCTGGAATTTTGACATAGTACCGTAAAACACGAAATTCTTATTTGATTTTTCCTTTGTGCCCTTCTGTTTACTCATAGATTCCTTTCATTAAAGCAAAAAGAGCAGTCTTAGCCGCCCTTTACATGCCTTCTTTTATTGATAACTAATTATTGATAGAAGCGCCTGAAGGATTTCCGAGCGTTTCATTCACCATATCGTCATTACGATAGTTTTCATTCACGCCGTAATCTCTGTCAGTCGTGTTATCCATCATGTCGTCGGTCATACGATCGATTCCGTCATTTACATCATCCATCATACGACTTGCGTCATCTTCCAAAGTTCCTGCAGCGTTATTATCGCCACAGCCGACAAATGCGAGCATCGCAACCATCAATAAAAGACAAAGAAAAATTCTTGACTTCATATCAATTCTCCTCTCTTTTCTTCGTCTATATTATTGACAATTTTCTTTTATTAATTCATGTTTATGGCACCAGACACAATTTGCCTGATGCCATATTTTGTATTATTAATTTTTTATAAACAAAGCGGACTATCTAGTGATTTCTGAAGTTACTTCTGCGAGCCATTCTCTTTCTTCAGCAGTAAGTCCCGGAGCTATAATTTCGTATACTCTCTTGTGATATGCATTCACCCTGGCGAGTTCCTCGTCTGTAAGTTTTTCAGGAAGAATCGCATCTCTTTCATAAGGCACGAGTGTGAGATCTTCAAATCTGAGCATTGGCTCGTAAGTCTCCTTCGTTTCCTTAACGCAGAGAATAAGGTTTTCGATTCTGATACCGTGTGATCCTTCAATGTAAATGCCCGGTTCGTTTGATGTAATCATGTTTTCCATGAGAACTCCGCGGTGCCCTCTGTCAGGAGCAAAAGCAGGTCTGATGCAGTTTGGACCTTCATGGCAGTTGAGCATATATCCTACTCCGTGGCCTGTACCATGCTTGTAATCATATCCCAGATCCCAGATTGGTCTTCTTGCAAGTGCATCAAGATTTACGCCGCGCATTCCTTCAGGGAAAACCGCTGAGCCGAGATTCAGATGACCTTTGAGAACTGCTGTATAATGTTCCTTTTCAATATCGCGAAGTTCGCCGAGTGCAATTGTTCTTGTAACGTCAGTTGAACCTCCCATGAATGTGCTTCCGCAGTCGATGAGATAGAGACCTTTGTCTTCAAGCGTAGTATTGCTTTCTTCTGTAGGCCAGTAGTGAATAATCGCTGCATTTTTTCCGTAAGCTGAAAGTGTGCCGAAACAAGGATAAAGGTAACCGTCCTGTTCATGTCTTAACTCTTCAAGTTTCTTTGAAACATCGATTTCATTTACTGTTCCGCGGATTTCTTTGTGTTTGAGCCAGTAAATTAGCTTTGTAAGAGCAGTACCACACTTCACATGTGTTTCTCTTGTATGTCCGATTTCTGTATCATTTTTGATTGCTTTAAATAAAGTTGACGGATTCTCGTCATAGATTACTTCAGCATTCATTTCAAGGTTGCCTATGAGCGCGTAGTTTACCTTTTCATCATCAACAAGAACCTTGCCGCTTACTGTCTTTACATATTCATAAATATCGTTATACTCTCTGAACTCAATCCATGATTTTTCAAGCACTTCACGAGCCTCAGGCGAGAATTTTTCTTTGTCCGTAAAGATAATCGCTTTATCTTCTGAAATGTATGCATATGCAAGAATTACAGGGCTGTCTTCGATATCATATCCTCTGTAGTTGAATATCCATGCAATGTCGTCAAGCGACGTTAAAACGTGTGCATCCGCACCTTTTTCCTTAATTGCGCGTCTCACTCTTACAAGCTTGCTCTCGCGGGATTCTCCTGCATATCCCATTGGAAGAAGCCATGCTTCAGAGAAAGGAAGTGCGGGTCTTTCTTCCCAGATTTCACCAACGAGATCACATTCGTACACAAGTTTTGCGTTTTTAGCAGAAATTGCATCGATATATGTTCTTGCATCAGTTATGCTTACAGTTCTGCCATCAAATCCAAGAACGCCGTTTTCAGGAATTTCTTCTGCAAGAAACTCTGCAATAGTAGGTACACCTGGCTGTCCCATCTTGTAAAGGTCGATGCCGCTTCCTTCAAGCTGCATAGCTCCCTGAAGGAAATATCTTCCGTCAGTCCAGAGGCCAGCCTTGTCCTGCATTACAACAACAGTACCTGCTGATCCCGTAAAGCCGGATATGTATTTTCTACACTTGAAATACTCGCCAACCGTTTCCGATGCGTGATAGTCATCAGTCGGAATAATGTAAGCGTCAATACCTTTTTCCGCCATCACTTTTCTTAGCGCTTTAAGTCTTTCCTGTACAGTCATAGTTTTTGCCGCGGCCATCATATGCAGGGCCGCATCCTCCTTTTTATATTTGTTTGCAAACTCCCAAAACACAAACAAATCCAGCACATTTCCTCTTGGATTACAGGCACGCACCACCGCGCCATCTTTATATTTATTTTAACACAGCACATGCCTTTTTTCAATCTGCATGAATCTCTCTGACATATTAATTACCGCATATATACAAAAAGCGCTCCCTTTTACCTTTTGGACTGATTTGAGATATAAAGAACCTCCCTCCGCCAAAGTGACGGATGGAAGTATGTTCACAGAACACAACTGTTCGATAAATGGTAATATTTTACAGAAAAGGAGTGTTGAAAGCAAGCAGATTGTAAAAAAATGTAAATTAATTATTGCATATATGTCTTTATTGGGATGATTTGAAAAGTTTATTATAATCTGAGGTCGATTTCTGGATTTCTCGGTACTTTTTGCAGGTACAAAAATATTCGTTTCAACCATGATTTTAGGAAGGGCACGAAAAAACGTTGTTTTTGTAACCGATGATTTGGCTCGTGGTTGCCTTTTTGTAGGATCGAACTTGGTAAAGGCAGATTTCTATGCGGAGTGCAGTTGTAAGGGCAACCATGAACTCAATAACGCAATGCAAAAACCACGAAAAAACGCAATATGCTTTTGTTCATGGTTGCCTCGCGAAGTACCGGTAGCGATTTGCCGGCTCATTTCTATCCGAGTCAGAAAGAAAAGGCAACCACGAGCATCTGGTGCCAAGAAAAAAACGACGTTTTTTCGTTATCATAAAGATTTGGCGGTTGAAACGAATATATTAGCCCCAATTCGGCTTCGTGTTCCCGGCAGAGTTCAATTCTCCCAATTACCTTTTGGACTGATTTAGGATATAAAGAACCTCCCTCCGTCAAAATGACAAAGGGAGGTATGCTCCCAGACCACAACTGTTCGACCGATTGGAATTTACAAAGCTTTTCCACCAGATACTTTGATTACCTGTCCTGTAATCATTCTTGCCTGTTTACTTGCAAGGAATAAAACAGTTTCTGCAATATCTTCTGGTTGAATTAATTTTCCCATTG
>SVCW01000014.1 GCA_015058155.1 Clostridiales bacterium
AAGATTATGACTCCTTCAATAGTTTTTCAAAAGCAGTCGCAGACTATATTAATTATTACAACAATGAACGGATCCAAGTAAAAACAAAATGGATGCCTCCGGCAAAATACCGGGAAGCATCCATGTGTGTTTAAGCAAAATCAATGTGTCCAGGAAACTGGGTACATATCAGAACAGTTAAGGTCTTTTTTATTAGTTTTCAATTATTTCATACATAAGAGGCGCGTCTTCTTTTTTTGTTGATTCGATCAGTTTGAGAACACGGGCAGTGATTTCGCCTGTACCGAACTTGATATTGATAACATCTCCGACATTTACTTCAGTTCCCGGCTTTGCTACCTTGCCATTTATTGTGATTCTTTCCTGATCACACGCTTCCTTTGCGATCGTTCTTCTCTTGATAAGACGCGAGTTCTTTAAAAATTTATCGATTCTCAAATTCGTGTCCTCCTTGTAAAAAAGCGGTTCCGAAGAACCGCCTTATTTTTTCTGCATTCTATATAAAGATAGGCGCAGGATTTTTCGCCAAGTTCGAGGCGCACGGCAATGTGAGGAACGGAGCGTACTTGACGTACGTGAGTACCGAACATTGACGAGCAACAAAGAAATTGGTGAAAAAGACAAGCTTATTTGTTTACAGCGTCCTTAAGAGCCTTACCAGCCTTAAATACAGGAGCCTTTGATGCTTCGATTTCGATAACTTCGCCAGGCTTTCTAGGGTTTCTTCCCTGTCTTGCCTTTCTTTCTCTTGTTTCAAATGTTCCAAATCCGATGAGCTGAACCTTTTCGCCCTTAGCGAGAGCTGTTTCAACGCTTGCTACGAATGCGTTTACTGCTGCTTCTGCGTCTTTCTTTGTAAAACCAGTCTTTTCTGCTACTGCTGCAACTAATTCACTCTTATTCATGGATAAATCCTCCCTAAAAATTAAATGTAGTAATAATTCATTCGAAACGGTTTCTACTTCGTTTTTCTTTCAAGTTCCTTTGCTTCGTCCCAAAGCCTGTCCATTTCTTCAAGTGACATATCACTCAAAGTTCTTCCGAGCTCGGAAGCTCTCTTCTCAATATGAGAGAAACGCCTTACAAACTTGTCCGTTGTTTTTGTAAGTGCCTGTTCCGGGTCCACGTCTAAAAATCTTGCAGCATTTACTACCGAGAAAAGTAAGTCTCCTACCTCTTCAGCAATCCTTTCCTGCTGCATGCCTGCACTAACCTCAAGCAATTCTTCCGTTTCTTCTTTTATCTTGCTGAACGCACCTGATACATCGTCCCAGTCAAAACCGACATCAGCAGCTTTTTTCTGGACTTTGTAACTTCTTATGAGCGCCGGTAAAGCCTTTGGTACACTCTCAAGTATCAAAGTCTGTGTTTTGTCACCTTGTTCAGCACCTTTGATATTTTCCCACTTTTCCAATACTTTGTCAACACTTTTAATGTCTTCTTCGGCAAAAATATGAGGATGTCTTCTTATCATTTTTTCACATTCGTCATTAACAACGGAAATGAAAGAAAATTCGTCAGTTTCCTCTGCAATTATGCTGTGAAGAACGACCTGGAGAAGCACATCACCAAGCTCTTCGTTGAGGTTTTCCATGTCGTTATTCTTTATCGCCTCAACAGCCTCATATGCTTCTTCAATCATTCCTTTTATAAGTGACTCGTGTGTCTGAGCTTTGTCCCATGGACACTCTTTTCTTAAAATCGAGACAACGTCATATAGTCTCTGCACTGCTTCTTTTTCTGTTGTCGCAGGCTTTCTCAAGTTTTCGTATTTTCTTTCCATATTACCACAGTCTTAACTTATCAACGATCTTCACAAGTGTATTTCCCTTAGGGAATGTACGAAGTTCGTCGCGGTTAATTGCCTTTGTCTTTAAAATCATGATTCCGTATACTGCAACACCAAGTCCGACAGCAACAACAGTTGCAAGTGAGTTGCCGATAATACCTGTAAGAACTTTGTGTCCTGCCCATACAACAATACCCATTACTACAGCTGCGATACCAGGCTTGCCGTAAATAACACCGTAATTGAATCTTGTGCCTGTGTACTTCTTTACAGTATATACGTCAATCCAGAAAACAACGATATATGTTACAAGTGTCGCAATAGCAGCACCCTTTACATTGATTTCAGGAATTCCGCAGAGAACATAAGTGAGAACAATCTTGAAAACAACACCGACGCACATATTCTTAACCGGAACCATCTGCTTGCCGGCACCCTGAAGGATACCTGTAAGTGTGAGCATTCCCGAGAAGAAGATTACACCGATAGCCATTATAACGAGACATTCAGCTGCTCCTCTTGCACTCGCTTTCTGCATCGGATAGAAAAGAAGCATGATCGGTTCTGCAAGAACCATCATTCCTACTGCACAAGGGATACCCATAAGCATCGACATACGAAGACCCATCTGCGCATTTTCCTGAAGTTCCTTGGTCTTTCCGAGCTTGTTCATTTCTGAAATTACAGGAACGATACTAACTGCAACCGCCTGAGTGAGAACCTGCGGGAAGTTGATGAGTGAACCTGTAAAACCTGAAAGCTGACCGTACAACGCCTTTGATTCTGTTTCAGAAAAACCTGCATACGCGAGTCTGTCCATTACAATCGGAACGTCGATTGCGTTCATGATAGGCATAATCGCAGCACCAAGCGTAATCGGAACTGCAAAATATACGATGTCCTTTAAAATTGAAGCCGAGCTCTGGTAAGTTGTACCGGCTGACTTTTCAATGTTGCCTCTGTACTTGTTTTTTGTGAGAACGTAAATGATTGCTACCGTACATACTCCGCCGATTGAACCTGCTGTTGCACCGAATGATGCTCCGGCTGCTGCAAATTCAAGACCTCTTGTCATAAGCATTCCGGCAAGCACGAGTCCCACAACTACTCTGAAGAACTGCTCGATAAGCTGCGAAATTGCAGTCGGTGACATGTTCTGATTCCCCTGGAAGTATCCGCGGAATGATGCCATGAGCGGCACAAAACAGATTGCAGGAGCAAGAGCTCTCATAGCATACTTTGCTTCAGGTATACCGCACCACTCGAAGTAGAATTCAGCACCTGCATAGCAGATAATCGCTGATACGATACCGATAGCAAACATAAGGCCGAATGAGATTTTGAAAACTCTGTAGCCTTCGTTGTATCTTCCGATTGCGTTTCTTTCAGATACCATCTTTGAAATCGCAATAGGAATACCTGCTGTTGAAATTGCAAGGAACAGATTATAAACAGGATACACTGCCTGGTAATATGCCATGCCGACGTCGCCGATCATATTTCCGAGCGGTATTCTGAAACATGCTCCGAGCACTTTTACGAGAATTCCGGCCATTCCGAGAATAGCCGCACCCTGTATAAATGATTTCTTCGCCATTTTAAATTATAACTCTCCCAATATTCTGTTTACGGCCTTGATGTTTTCAGCCTTTGTCTTTTCGATATCAATAGTAAGGAAATCGCCGTCCTTGTAAACTACTTCACCGTCAACCATTGTGAGCACAACGTCTGATGCTGTTGCCGAGAAAACAAGATTTGCCTTGATGTCGTGAATAGGACACATATGAGGAGCATCAACATTAACAACAATGAGGTCTGCCTTGTTGCCGAGCTTGAGTGCTCCGCAGTCAGGTCTTCCCTGAGCCTTGGCACCGTTGATAGTCGCAATCTTAAGCACTTCATCAGGAGTAAGAACTGTAGGATCAAGACTTCTTACCTTTCCTGCAAGTGATAAAATCTTCATTTCTTCGAAGAAGTTGAGGCTGTTGTTACTGCTTACACTGTCAGTACCAAGTCCTACGTTGATTCCTCTCTTCATCATTTCAGGAACATTTGCAATACCTGATGCAAGCTTCATGTTGCTCACAGGGTTAGTTGCAACAGTTACACCCTTTGATGCGAGGATGTCGAAATCTTCATCTTCAAGCCATACGCAGTGTGCTGCAGTTGTAGGAACATCAAAGAGTCCGAGGTCGAGAAAATACTTCGCAGGAGTCTTGCCATACTTTTCCTTACAAGCTTCGTGTTCGCTCTTAGTTTCTGAAAGATGCACATGCATCTGTGAACCTGTATCCTTTGCAAGCTTAGCGATTGCTTCTACCATTTCAGGATTTGATGTGTATTCTGCATGCATTGAAGCTTCAGCGATTACTCTTCCCTGAGCAGCATGTGGAAATGCCTTGATGAGATCTACTGACTCAGTATATCTTTCTGATGTATAAACATCGCCTCCGAAATGAACAACACCTCTTGAAATGTTCATCTTGGCATGTGAATCGATAACTGCACGAGCTTCATCATCGCAGAAGCTGTACATGTCTGAGCTTGATACTATACCTGTTGCAAGAGACTCTGCCATAGCAAGCATAGTTCCCCAGTAGATTGAATGTGAATCGTGGTGATCTTCAAATGGGAAAATTTTTGTGTTGAGCCAGTCTGAAAGGCTTAAACCTTCACCATAGCCACGCATAAGTGTCATTGGTGAGTGTGCGTGAGTATTATAAAAAGCACTCATAAGGAGTTTTCCCTTTCCGTCATAAGTTACTCCGTATAAATCTGCATCAAGAGGAAGCTCTGTACCAATATAGTCGATACGTTCACCCTTTATACCCACATACATATTTTCTCTTAATGTGAGATTTTCATCCAAAATAGAAATATTCTTAAAAAGCATCTTCGTTTCCTTTCGCTATAAAAATATCAAATAAATAACAATATATTATACCACACTAATTATTAAATGACAAATATATACTTCACTCACTAGATCGCGTATATATTCGTCATAAAAAAACAGAGGGTAAAAACCCTCTGTTATATTTGATATTTTGCAAAGGAAACAACCTTTACATTTCTACGAAGTCGCATGCAGGGTGCTTACAGAGCGGGCATACGAAATCAGGCGGAAGTACTTCGCCTTCATATACATAGTTGCAAACTACGCATCTCCAGCCTTTTGAATCCGAAAGCATTACAGGCTGCGGCTTGACATTTGCATGATAGTAAAGATAGCTCATTGATTCCTTATCTGAAACTGACTTCGCTTCACTGACTGTACAGATGAAGAGTCCGTGTGAATCAAGATCAACGTAGCTCTCAACCTCGAGTGAAATATATGAATTGATATACTTGTCAAGATATGCGATACCATTTTCTGCTCTTGGGAGTGTTACATCAAATCCCTTGCCGAACTTGTCTGTATCTCTTCCGCTTGCAAATCCGAATCTTTCAAACACTGAAAACGGAGTATCGATTGTAAGGCAGTTAAGGTTCATCTTCTTAGTTGCCTTCACGATATCGTGAGTGTAATTGTTCTTATTGATTGAAACACTGATTCTTAAAGGTACACTTGAAACCTGGCACACAGTATTTACTATGCATCCGTTATCCTTTGTTCCGTCATCAGTAGTTACAACATAAACGCCATATTCAAGATTGAAAAGAGCTGAATTTTCAACATTCATCATATCTGTTCCTCCTTCCAAATAAGTAAAACATTACGATACCGGAGCACATAAGATACGCGCCCCGGTAGTAAAACACCTTTTAAAAAACTGATTATTTATATTCCTTGCAGAGTTCTTCAGCAAGTGCTTCGAGCTGAGCTGCACTTACTTCGTCGAGTGCTGAATTGATTGTTACTACGTTTTCACAGTAGTTTAATTCCTTGCATTCGCTTAAGAGATTCTTGATAGTCTTAGCTGCCTGAGGAGCCCATGAACCATTTTCAATGATACCAACTGTTCTCTTCTGGTAGTTTCTTTCAGCAAGTCCGTTTAAGAATGTGTGCATGAATGGGAATACGCCTGAATTGTAAGTTGTTGTAGCAAGAACGATCTTTCCGTATCTGAAAGCGTCTTCGATTGCTTCTGCCATATCGCATCTTGCAAGATCATTTACAACTACCTTAGGGCAACCCTTTTCTTCGAGCTTCTTAGCAAACTTTTCTACTGCTTTCTTTGTATTTCCGTAAACTGAAGTGTAAGCAATAACGATACCTTCTGATTCTACGCCATATGATGACCAGATATCATAAAGGTTAAGATAATGTCCGAGGTTTTCTGTAAGAACCGGTCCGTGGAGAGGGCAGATAATCTGAATATCAAGAGTTGCTGCCTTCTTTAAGAGGTTCTGAACCTGCATACCGTACTTACCAACGATACCGATGTAGTAACGTCTGGCTTCGCAGTCCCACTCTTCTTCTACGTCGAGAGCTCCGAACTTACCAAAACCGTCAGCTGCGAAGAGAACCTTATCTGTTGTGTCGTATGTAACCATTACTTCCGGCCAGTGAACCATTGGAGCAAATACAAATGCAAGTACGTGCTTACCGAGGCTGAATGTGCTGCCGTCATCAACAACAATCTGTCTGTCTTCGAAACATGTTCCGAAGAACTGCTTCATCATCTTGAAAGCTCTTGCATTTGAAACAACTGTTGCTTCAGGATACTTTTCCATGAAGTTAGCGATGTTTGCTGCGTGGTCGAATTCCATGTGCTGTACAATTAAGTAATCAGGCTTTCTTCCTTCGAGAACTGCTTCAAGATTTGCGAGCCATTCATCTCCGAAGTTCTGGTCAACTGTATCCATTACAGCAACCTTTTCATCTAAAATTACATATGAGTTGTATGCCATTCCGTTCGGTACAACGTACTGTCCTTCAAAAAGATCGATCTTGTGGTCATTTACTCCGATGTACTTGATGTCGTTAGTTATAAACATTTGTTGTTCTCCTTCGTCTTATATTATTTCAAAATCTTTTTTCTATACACTAATAGCCGGACTCCGGCTCACAAGTTTAATACCCGTAAAATCATGGTACTAAACCTGAATTTACCATACATAAAAATTTTATATGAAAAATACTTTTCTTACAAGACACATTTTTATATTTGTAAACTTAATTTATTTTGATTCGATATATTCTTTAAGAATATGAAGTGCTTCAATATAGCCAGGAAGGCCTTTACCTTTTACTGTTGCTATACACGCCTGTCTGATATATGAAATCTTCCTGAATTCGTCTCTTTTGTCAGGATCTGATACATGCACTTCCACAGTCGGAATTCCCACAGACTTTACAGCATCAAGAATTGCAACGCTTGTGTGAGTATAAGCTGCAGGGTTTATGATGATACCATCAAATGTGCCGTATGCTTCCTGAATCTTATCGACGAGGTCGCCTTCGTGATTTGACTGGTAGAATCCTGTTTCAACTCCGAGAAGATCTCCCTCTTCACGAATCATATCAACAAGCCCCGCATATGTCACATTACCGTATATTTCAGGCTCACGAAGTCCGAGCATATTCATGTTAGGTCCGTTAATAACGAGTATTTTCATTGAAATCCCTCCATATTTCTTCTGCCGCTTCTTTTTTGCTTCTGTCGTTCATTATCACTTTATCGCGGAACTTCTTGTACATTGGAAGTCTTTCCTCATACATTTTTGAAAGATCTGCATCTTTTGAGAGCGGTCTTCCGTTTCGTGCAAGAAGCTCAATATTTCTCTCTATGTGATAGATTCTTCCGTTCTGGTGAAGCGGAGCGTAATTTCTTATATCTTTTATTGTACCGCCACCGCACGAAATAATAAGTCCGCTTTCTTTTCCGAAGGCTGCGACTGCGTTTCGCTCAAGTCTTCGGAATTCTTCTTCACCGTCAGTCGCAAAAATATCTTCTATCGAGCGACCTTCGCTTTTTACTATTTCACCATCAAGGTCCACTAGTTTTCTTCCTGTAAGCTTTGCAAGTTCCTCTGAAATCGTACTTTTGCCTGATCCCGGCATACCGATAATTACGATATTAAGAGTTTCGCTTCTTATTTCACCGATAATCTTTTCCGTTTCGCTTTCAGGTATTTCTTTTCCTGTAAATATTTCTTCTGCGCGTGCAGCCTGTGCTACCAGCATAGGAAGACCGTCAACGTGAGGAATACCGAGTTCTTCAGCCCGAATCAGAAAAGCAGTTCTTGACGGGTTGTATACCATATCGATAACACCGGTAAGACTCCTGAATAATCCGGGGTCAGCTGCCATCTCTCCTGTATTCGGATACATTCCAAGAGGTGTTGCATTTATAAGAACATCGGCGTCAAAATGCTTTTCAAGATTGTCATAATTGTTTTCGCCACTTCTTGAAATTACGATACACTCTCCTGCGTTTTCCATCTTGCAGAGTGAAACTGCCGCAAGCGAAGCACCGCCTGAGCCAAAAACGAGAACCTTCTTTCCCGCGATTTCAATTCCGGCACGCTTTGCCGCATACGAAAGTCCGTAAACATCAGTGTTATAGCCTTTGAGCATGTCCTTTCCGCAAGCATCTTTTACTTTTACAATCGTATTTATGCTTCCGACAAGTTTTGCTGCATCGTCAATTTCATCGCAGTACTTAATGACATCCTTTTTATACGGAATTGTCACATTAAGTCCTCCGATGTCTTCATTTTCAAAGAAGCCTTCAAGCATTTCAGGCTCAAGTTCGATAAGTCTGTAATTTTCACAGCCGAGAGCTTTGTGAATCGGAACTGAAAAACTGTGTTTCAGCACCCTTCCTATAAGTCCGTAAGTCTTTTCTTTCATCTTCCCACTAAAACACTACAGCCTCACACAAAAATGCGGGCTGCAATGTCTCCTTTTATAAAATTAAACAATAGCGTAATTTCCTATGAGTTCGAAAATCGGGCATGATCTTTCGAGATCTTCAAGGAGCGGAATTACTCCGGGATCCTTTACAGATGCGTCAAGTTCGATAAAGAACATGAACTCAAAATCTTTTCCTGAAATAGGACAGCTTTCAAGTTTGTTCATATTGATACCGTGTGCGTTGATTTTTGACAGGATATCATTAAGTGCACCAGGCTTATTGTTACATGAAGCGATAAGGCTGATGTGATTTGATCCTTCGTAAATCACAGGTGTTTTTGTGATGCAGATGAATCTTGTATAGTTGTTGTTGTTATCCTGAATACCTTCCTTAATTGTGTCAAGTCCGTAGAGTTCGGCGCACATTGCGTTTGCGATTGCTGCAGCTTCAGAATCTCCTGATTCCGCAACCATCTTTGCAGCGACTGCTGTATTTTCACAAGGAATGATTTCGGCATTAAGTGTAGCAAGGAAGTTTTCACACTGGCCTATTGCCTGCTGATGTGAATATACTCTCTTGATTTTGCTGATGTCTGTACCAGGAAGTGCGAGAAGCTCATGGCTGATATAAAGCTTTGTGCTTCTTACGATAGGATACTTTCTTTCTCTTAAAAGTTCATAAACGGCTCTCACTGAACCATTGGCACTATTTTCAATCGGAAGAATACCGAACTTGCAGAGACCTGCGTCTACTGCATCAAATACAGCCTTGAAACTCTTGACATACATTATGTGACCGCGAGGGAACATCTTGTCACAAGCGATCTGTGCATTTGAACCTTCAACACCCTGACATGCGATAAGGCCTGACTGAGGGAAAACTTCTTCTGCTCTTGCGATTGCATCTTCAATCTGCTTTCTTACTCTGCTTTCGCCTGTAAGGATTTCGTGCTGATGTGCGCGTGACAAATCCATGACTTTCGAGAAGAAGTAGTAAGCATACTTTTCCATTTCTTCGCCTGCTTTTTCTGACATCGCTGCAAGAATTTCTCTTTCACGTGCACGGTCTATAACAGGCATACCGTTTTCTCTCTTATATTCTGCAATCTCTTCTGAAACCTTCATACGTCTTACGAAAAGATCGAGCATATCATTATTGATTCCGTCTATCTCCTTACGAAGTTCTTTGATATCCATTACTTATCCTCCATCAGCATGTCCAGTATCACAAGTGCTGCTACTGCTTCCACTACAGGTACCGCTCTGTGTACTATGCAAGGATCATGTCTTCCCTTTATCTGAATTGTAGTATTTTCTTTATTGATAAGGTCTACAGTTTCCTGCTGCCTTGAAATCGAAGGTGTAGGTTTTACTGCTGTCTTAAAGACAACCGGCATACCGTTTGTGATTCCTCCGAGGATTCCGCCGGCATTGTTTGTCTTCGTTTTCACACTGCCTTCTTCATCATAATACATAGGGTCATTGTGCTCCGAGCCCTTCATTTTTGATGATGAAAAACCTGCGCCGAATTCAATTCCCTTGATTGCAGGGATTCCGAATACCGCAGATGCTATCCTGCTTTCAATGCCTTCAAACATCGGTCCGCCGAGGCCTTCCGGAATTCCGATTGCAACACATTCTATTATGCCGCCCACGCTATCACCATCCTGCGATGCTTTTTCGATAGCCTTTATCATATTGCTTCCGGCATGGTCATTGATAACAGGAAATTCCTTTGAAGAAATGTTTTCGAGTTCAGCTCCCGTTGGAGTGCAAGGAAAACTTTCATCACGAATTCCTGCTACTTCAAGAATATGCGCACCGATTACGATTCCTTTTTCCATGAGAATCTGCTTTGCTATTCCGCCTGCAATACAGAGCGGCGCAGTAAGTCTTCCTGAAAAATGGCCGCCACCTCTCATATCAGCCTGCCCGTCCCATTTAACATATGCAGTGTAGTCAGCATGTCCCGGGCGCGGTTTTCCTTTCAGTTCATCGTAATCTTTTGAACGCTGGTCGCTGTTTTCTATGATTGCGCATATCGGACTTCCGCATGTCATATCGTTTTCAAGACCCGAAAGAAATACAGGAACGTCTCCTTCCTTTCTTCCTGTCGAAAGCTTGTTTTTGCCGGGCTTTCTTCTGTCCATGAAAAGCTGGAGCTCTTCACTGCTTATTTTATGACCTGCAGGAACGTTGTCCATCACAACTCCGATAGCCTTCCCATGTGACTGTCCGAAAACACTTACTTTAATATTTTTTCCAAAGCTAGATGACATCTACTTTACCTCCGAGGTTTCTGTAATCGCTATAGAAATCAGGATATGATTTTGCCGCAGAACCGGCATCTTTTATATACACATCACCATCGCATCTTGTCGCGGCAATCGCAGCTGACATTGCAATGCGGTGATCATGAAAACTGTCAACATTTCCTCCTCTGAGGTTTCCTCCCGGGAATCCCTTTACCTTAAGTCCCGAAGGGAGTTCTTCCGCGCATCCACCAAGACCATTTATCATAGCCGCAGATGACATAAGGCGGTCGCTTTCTTTTATGCGAAGTCTTGCTCCGTTTACAAATTCAGTCTCCCCTTCTGCAAATGAAGCAAGAACTGAAAGTATCGGAAGAAGATCCGGTGTTTCATTTATATCGATAACTGTGCCTTTTAGATTTCCCGGAAGGACAGTAATCACGTCCTCTGAAATCATTACATCAGCTCCGAACTTTCTTAAAATACTGATGATTTCCTTGTCACCCTGAGGTGATGAAAGTGAAAGCCCTGAGACTGTGATTCCGTTTCCGAGTGCTCCTGCTACAAGGAAAAATGCTCCATTTGACCAGTCGCCGTCAACCTTTACAAAAGGAGGTGCGCTGTAGCCATTTCCATTATCAAGAACAAACTCTGAAAGGCCTTCTTCATTTTCAACATATTCAAATTCAATGCCGAAACGTTTCATAACATCAAGTGTTATATCAACATAAGCCTTTGATTCGAGCTTTGATGTGAGTTTCACACTGCTTCGTCCTTCGAGGAGCGGAAGCGCAAGAAGAAGTCCTGTTATATACTGCGAGCTCACATTTCCCGGGATGCTGAAAGTTCCAGGCTTCAATTTCCCTTTTAAAGTAAGAGGGATTCGGTCGCCGTCTGCCATACTTCCGTTTTCTGATATAGCAGCGAGAAGTTCACCAATCGGGCGCTCAGGAAGTCTGCCGCTACCTGTAACGCATACACTTTCAGACAGAGCCGCAGCTACAGGAATCATGAAACGGAGAGTCGAACCTGATTCCTTCGCATCGATAAGCGGTGTGCCTGAAGGTCTGCAAGGCTTCACAAGCACCTTGCTTCCCGAAACGGTGATTTCAGCACCAAGCGCCCTTAAGCATCCGATAGTCGCTTCGATATCACCGGAGCTCTTATTAATATTCAGTTCAGTTTCAGTCCTTGAAAGTGCAGCGCATATAAGGAGTCTGTGAGCCTCTGATTTTGAAGCAATCGCCTCAATCTGCCCTGACAATTTCGAAGGTGTAATCTTTACATCCATGAACATTCCTCGTAACGCCCGGTTTGCTTACTTAAGAGCTTTCTTTCCGAGCATAATAATTTCTTCAAGATTATCAGTTTCTATTTCTTTAAGGTCGCAGTTTCCGATAGAGATTGGAACTGCAATTGTGATTGTTTTACCGGAGCGTTTTTTATCAGAAAGTGCAGCTTCCGCAATTTCTCTATCGTCAAAATCCGTATTTACAGGAAGTCCGTTTCGCAAGAGAACATTTTCGATTCTCTTTGCCGTTTCTTCACTGCAGTATCCGAGTCCTGAGGCTGCCCTTCCTATAATTCCAAGTCCTGCCGCAACGGCAAAACCGTGTTTCATTTCGTAATTACTAAGTTTTTCAATAGCGTGGCCCGCAGTGTGACCGAGATTGAGAAGCTTTCGCTCACCCTTTTCCTTTTCGTCACGCATCACAACGCCTGCTTTGTACTCTGCGCATCTTGCAATTATTTCAGGAAGCTTTTCCTTTGGATCTCCCTCTTCAAAAATCCTGAAAAGTTCTTCGTCCGAAAGGATACCTGTCTTTATTGCTTCGGCAAGCCCGCATTTGTACTCCTCTTCCGGAAGTGTCTCAAGAAGAAGCGTATCGCAGATTACCATTTCCGGCTGGTAAAAAAGACCCGCAAGATTCTTTCCTGAAGGAAGATCTACCGCTGTCTTTCCTCCGACTGATGAATCAACAGCTGCAAGAAGTGTAGTCGGAACCTGAACAAAAGGAATACCTCTCATATATACGCCTGCAGCAAAACCTGCCATATCGCCAGTGACTCCTCCGCCAAGCGCAATAACGATATCGTTTCTTGTAACTCCTTTTTCAGCCATGCCTTCAAGAATCTTGCCGATCATCGACATAGTCTTTGACTCTTCTCCCGCATCAAAAATAACGGCAGTTGTGTCAAATCCCGAAGCTCTGAGACTCTGCTGGCAGTCAAAAAGATGGAGCTTTGCTACGTTTGAATCAGTAATAACGACAGCCTTGCACTCCGGTGACTTTACAGTAGAAACAAGTTCACCGACTTTTCCAAGAAGACCTTCTCCGATATTTATATCATATCCTTTTCCGACATTAACTCTTATAGTATGCAATACTAATTACCTCCGGCAGTCGCCTTCTTTTCACGTCCGTCTTTGAGGAGCGCCTGGAGTTTTTCTCTGTCGCCCTTCTTTATAACGTCAAGATATTCGTTTAAATTATCTATTAAAATCTCAAGCTGTTCCACAAGATAATCAGGATTATCGAGGAAAAGCTCAGTCCACATTTTTTCGTCGAGTCTTGCTACTCTCGTCATATCCTTGAAGCTTCCCGCAGAGAATCCTCTTCTCTTCTGAGCTTCAGGTGATTTGATATATGCATTTGATACGACATGTGCAAGCTGTGAAGTGTATGCGATGATACGGTCATGTTCCTCAGGAGTTGAGAATGTAATATGTCCGAACCCCATATCAAGGAAAAAGTTCTTGAGGTTTTCAAGAATCTGAGCTGATGAATGTTCGTCAGGTGTAAGAATCATTGATGCACCATCAAACAAATCATTTGTCGAGCTTACGAATCCGCCTCTTTCAGTACCCGCCATCGGATGGCCTCCGACATACATGAAACCGTGCTTTTCAGCAATCGGAGCCATAGCACTGCAGACAGTTCTCTTGACACCGCACATATCAACGACTATTGTCTTTTTTGCAATTTTATCAGCATGTTCAGTAAGCCACTTTACAGCAACATTGGGAACTACTGAAATGAGAAGAATATCAGTGTCAGCAAGTTTTTCTTCGTCAAGCGCTCCGTCGATAGCGCCTGAGAGTCTTGCAAACATCATAGTTTCAGGATCTATATCATCCGCCCATACTGTGTGCATAGTGCGGTGTTTTATACTTTTTGCAAGTGAGCCTCCAATGAGCCCGAGTCCTACAATTCCAACGTTCATTTTAAAGTCTCCTTAAGTAAGTCGATTATTAAAGTCTATTTCATTTCGCTCATGAGCTTGTGGAGCGGACTGATTTTCTTCATAAGTTCATCAAAAGCTTCAGGTCGGAGTGACTGGCTTCCGTCGCAGAGAGCTCTTGGAGGATCGTTGTGAACTTCGATAATAAGTCCGTCAGTTCCGCCTGCAACTGCAGCGAGTGCCATAGGGGCAACGAGTCTTGCCTTTCCTGTTGCATGGCTAGGGTCGATGATTACAGGAAGGTGGCTTAATTCCTTGAGTACAGGAATAGCTGAAAGATCGAGTGTATTTCTTGTAAATGTTTCAAAAGTACGGATACCTCTTTCGCAGAGAATAACCTTTTCATTACCCTGGCTCATTACGTATTCAGCACTCATGAGAAGTTCTTCAAAAGTCGCCGACATACCGCGCTTGATCATGATAGGCTTGTCAGTCTTTCCGAGTTCCTTAAGAAGGTTGAAGTTCTGCATGTTTCTTGCACCAACCTGAATAACGTCGATTTCATCGAAAAGATCAAGCTGTGAAAGTTCCATGATTTCAGTAACGATAGGAAGTCCTGTTTCTCTCTTGGCTTCGAGAAGAAGGTCGATACCTTCCTTACCCTTTCCCTGGAATGAGTAAGGTGAAGTTCTTGGCTTGAATGCGCCTCCTCTTAAAATAGTAGCGCCGCTTTCCTTTACAGCCTTTGCAACTGCGATAATCTGCTCTTCTGATTCTACTGAGCAAGGGCCTGCCATGATTGTAAGGTTGCCGCCACCGATTTTTGTGCATCCGAGATCAATTACAGTATCTTCAGGATGGAACTTACGATTTGCCTTCTTGTATGGTTCCTGAACACGCTTTACATTGTCAACAATATCAAGCGCTGTGATAAGGTCTATATCGAGAGTCGCAGTATCGCCTACGAGTCCTAAAATCATATGTGATTCGCCGATGCTCTGGTGGATCTGGAATCCCTTATCCTCGAGCCATGCTAAAAAGAATTCAAGCTGTTCCTTATTTGGATTTTCTTTTAAAACAATAATCATTTTCTGTCCTCCGTGAAAGTTACAATAAAAAAACTCTGCGGCCGTCTGGCTGCAGAGTCATGTCACATTAATAAAAAAACTTTAAAGACACCTCATTAAACAACCAAACGACAAATAGCCTTACCGTAATAAGTAAAGCTAAAATAATATCCGAAATATTCGTTTGTGTGCTTAATGTTACACATAATGAAACCTCTTATCTTTAAAATACTCCCTCATTATAGCACCAGCACACAAAAAATCAATAGCTTTTTGTTGAATTTTAATAATTTTTTAGTTTAATTTTGTCGAAGCGGCCATAAATTCGTCTCTCCAGCCGTCCTCGATGCCCTCAGCACGCTTTCTCCCGATTTCAACTGCGCGCTCAGGAATCCTGCCTTCAGTTTCTTCGTCATACTCAACCCACTCAGGATAATCTTTTGTGAGTTTGAATATTGTATCACTGTTGAACTGATATATTGCCATGGCTTTTTCATCGAACCTGAATTTTACAAAAAGGTCCTTATAGAGTTCCACCATTTCCCAGTAAATACTTTCTGTTTCTATATAATTCTGCATTTCGGAAAGCGCATCCTGAATCTCGCTGTAATACCATGACTGCATATCTTTTCCGGCATTGAAACGAGTCCAGAGATCTTCGCCGACGCATTTGTAGTCAGCATACATTGTTCTTAAGTTTGAAACCTTGTCCGCAAGGATGAGAAGCTTTGTTCTGATATCTGCGTTTCTTGCGTGTTCGATTGCCTGAGTCTTTCTTTCTTCCCATGAAAGCTCCTTGTTTTCGCTATGTGAACCTACAAGATTTGCAACATCGTCTCCGAATCTTTCAATTATATCTTCGATTGTAGCTTCAGTATCTTCGACAGTATCGTGAAGAAGACCCGCAATCATAAGGTTCGAGTCTGCCTTCATATGATTAAGAATTGACATAACTTCGAGAGGATGAGTTATGTAAGGTCTGTCAGTACCTTTTCTGTTCTGGCCCGAATGAACCGCTGTCGCATAAACTATAGCATTATCGAGTCTTTTTCTTGGGTCAAACTCTTCGAGTCTTTCTCTTTTTGCTTCAAGGGCCTTTTCAATCATATCTCTTGGAAGTTCAAATGCGTCTCCCCATGGATTTATGACAACGCCTGCCGCATCTTCATATTCGAGCGCATGTTCAAAAAGCGCATCTATGAAATAAAGGAGCTTTTCGGACTCAGGTCCTCTTTCAAATTCTTCCTCGTCAGTAAATGCTGCAAGGAAAATATCACTTTCGTCTTCCCCTGAAATAGTCTTGAAAAGGAAACTTTCGGGATCGTCCGGGAGTGACTCTATAGGCACGATGAACTGTCCGAACTCGAGCATACGGTCAAGAAGCGTAAGTGCAAACTCGTCCGCATTTTCGTCAGTCGGATCATCGAGAATTTTTTCGATAGCGTTTTTTATATTAACATTTCCAATAAGAAGTTCGCCACTTTCGGCTCTTTCTTCCCATGTCTTATTATCCATGCATGTCCTCCTTTTTAGCGTACCTTTTATTATACTACAAAAGGCCCGCAATTGCGAGCCTTATGGTTAAAATTCTTCCGCCTCATCGAGTTCAAAAGCATAGTCTAGTATAAGTGCTATAATTCCTGCCCATACAAGGCTGTAAAGTAATCCTGTCATATCCGTAACCTCCTGTATCTGAAACATTTTCACTTAGCATGACTGGCCTTCTGGCCGCCATGTCACTTCCTTATTACGGTTTCAGTATACCCGGGCATATGTCCAAAAAACAGGACTGTACTTCAGATTTTGTAGAGTTCCCAGTGGCATTTACTCATTACAAATTTGAGCTCGTATCTGCGCTCAAGACCACTTATTATACTCTGGCAACGGTAGATAATGCAATCGATTCCTGCGATACGCGATTTCTCGCTTTCGAGGATCTTGTCTACCTTCACGACAATACGCTGCCCGTCATCTTCAGTCATACGGAACTTGTATGGCTCCGGAGTGCCTGAAGGATGAAACACTGCAATCATTTCAATCGGTTTTGCTACAATTTTCAATTCTTAGGTCCTCCTCCCATCATAATATAGTTTCCGTCATTGACTCCCCCAAGAATCGGGTCAAGACCGCTGTTTGCAAAAGTCCCTCTTATAATCGAGCGGTCGCCGAAACGCTTTCGTATAGCGTCCACAGCCTTATCGAGTTTCTCCTGGTTTTCTCTCGAATCAGTATCAAAAAGAAGAAGCTGGACTTCGTCTTTGCTCGTAAAATCAGACACATTTATGCCCATATGGCGGACAGGTTCGCCCTTCCACATTTCTTTTATGAGCCTGCAGGCAACATCATAAATCTCGCTTGTCGTGTTTATACTGTAACCGAGCTTCACCTGGTGGCTGTATCCGAAAAGGCCGTTTGTCCTTATATGAACAGACACAAGACCTGCACGCCTTCCGATTTTTCTGAGCCTCATGCCCACCCGCTCCGAAAGTGCGAGCGCTTCATTAAATAGCTCGTCGGGCGTAAGAAGATCGTACGGAAAAGTAGTCCCGTTACCGACACCTTTCTGGGCAACATCTTCGTTCAGAACTACAGGAGAATCGTCGATTCCGTTTGCGTAATCGTGGACAAGAAGCCCGTGGCTTTTGAGCATTGCTTTAAGAAAAAGTCTGTCGGCTTTTGCAAGATCACCAATCGTCTTTATATTAAAACCTTCGAGTTTTCTTGTTGTCGCTCTTCCCACCATGAAAAGCTCGGACGCAGGAAGCGGCCAGAGTTTCTTCTCTATTTCATCAGGCCATATCGTATGAACCATATCGGGTTTTTTGAGTTCTCCGGCCATCTTTGCAAGAAGTTTGTTTTCTCCGATTCCGATATTTACGGTGAAGCCAAGTTCGTTTTTAATGCGGATCCGGATTTCATTTGCGAGATTTTCTGCAGCTTCCCTGTCGATGTTTCCGGTGGTTTTTGCGTTTGCAGTGCTTCCGGCAGAGTCTGCGTTTGCGGCGTTTTCGTTGCCTTTTGCGTTGCTGCTTTTTGAAATGATGCGGACTGAATTTGACATATCCATAAAGCACTCGTCCACGCTGTACCGCTGGATAAGTGGCGTGTACTCTGAAAGTATATTGTGCATTGCATCACTGCAGAGAAGGAAAAGGTCGTAGTCAGGCGGCCATAGAAAAAGATCCGGGCATTTCTGCTTTGCCTCAAATATGCTCTCGCCCGTTTTTACTCCGAACTTCTTTGCCGGAATCGATTTTGTAAGAATGATTCCGTGACGGTTTTCGGGATCTCCCGCAATCGCAGCAGGGATTGTACGAAGGTCCACAGGATACCCGGATTCAAGAAGCGCCGCCGCCGTCCAGCTCAGATATGCACTATTTGCGTCAACATGAAATACAAGCATCGTCTCCCCCCTTCACCCCTCGAGTTTGTATAATAATTATAGCGAACATATGTTCTTTTTGCAATAAGAAAATACCGGAGAAGATAACATTCTCCGGTAAAGATTTTACTTTTTGACAAGAGAAAGTTTTCCGCCGCAGCTGCAGCGATAAAGGCTTCTTCCTTTGATTAGTGAATCGACGACTTTTCCTTTTCTGTAGTATTTGTTTTCGCGTCCGCACCGCTCGCACCTGACAATATACCTGGGCTCAGACTTCGGAAGCGCACCTTCAAGACTTCCCGCTTTTACGGTACCGCTCGGTCTGCAGCCTACATAGTGGCACATCTTTTTCCATGCTTCGTCGTGTCCATGGTTTCTGCCATCAAGAAGCGTTACAGCAGCATGTGCATATTCGTGCCTGATAGTGTCATAAAAAACTTCAGCCGAGGCATCGAGCACCTGTTTTCCAATCACAATTTCAACAGGAATATATCTCCCGAGCGCATTTCTTCTGAAACGGCAGAGTCCGAGTTTTCTTCTGAAACGGGTGCTTAGCGCAACCGGGATTTCCGAAGTGTCAACGCCAGTCACAAGATCAAGTCTTCTGTATTCATTTCTTATATCATCGATAGTAAATGTTTTCATAGCAATTAATTTTATCACAAAAGCTGCTCTTCGAACAGACCGGAATGTTTCTTGAAGAAATCGTAGTAAATGCGCGTATTTTCAAGTTCGTACCATGGTTTTCTCATGACAGGGCGTGAGTCGAGATCATAAATCTGCGCACCTTCAAGCGCCAGAAGGAACGGCGAATGAGTCGCAATCACAAACTGGCAGCCGCAGTATCTCGCCATACTTTCAAGCATAGAAACGAGCTCAAGCTGCATCTTCGGCGACATGCTGTTTTCAGGCTCATCAAGGAGATAAAGAGTGTCGTCTTTAAGTTTCTGCTCAAAGTATCTTATGGCTGTTTCACCATTGCTGTTGAGCGACACCTCGTTTCCCGCAGTGCGCCTTATAAACTGCCTTCTCGAGACCGACTTGCTTCTTGCAAGAACCTGCATGCGAAGCGCCTCGTAATCGTCAAGTCCGCTGAACTTGACCGTCTCGCCGAATTTGAGATTAGCCCAGCCTTCTCTTGCCGCTTCTTTGTTTTCGCTGATTTCGTTGTTGTTTGTGCGCACGGTCAGCATGTAGTCAAAAATATCATCGCTCGTGATGATTCTGCTTCCATTCGGTATTCTGTATCTGAAACCTTCGTCATCATAACCGAGAGAATAACTGCACTTTGAAACAAATGACGGGATCATTTCGCTTGAATTATATGGGGCAATCCTGTTGAGTTCGAGTTTTTCTGCAATTAAATTGAGGAGTGTGCTCTTTCCTGATCCGTTTCCGCCGTAAAAGATGGTGATCCTGCCGAAACTTATTTCCCGAAGATCTTTCTCCGGAAATATTCCGCAAGGGTACTGATTATCAATATATCCGAACTTTATTCCGCCGTTGTAATTCATGCGCGCTTCGATAAGCGCTCTTTCTGTTGCTGCGTCTGGAAGCAGGAAAGATTCAAGATACATAGGTTGTCCTCCTGTGTTATGTAAGATTTCGTTTTCATTATAGCAAGGGTTCTGTCCTGAAATCCGGACAATAAAAGCAAGTGCCGTTTTTTTGCTCTTGCGTGGTTTTCATATTAAAAAAACCACGTAGACTGATATTTTTTACCTGTTACGTGGTTTTTGCTTCTATTCCCAACCGTATTTATCCGCGCAGATGTCACAGAACTTGTCGAGGTCTATGTTGCCGCCTGTGATAAGGCAAAGCACCTTCTTACCTTTGAGTTCTTCTCTATCTTCGAAAAGTGCTGCGAGACATGTCGCTGCCGCACCTTCAATCATGAAGTGATGTTTCGCAGCCATCCACTTGATACCTTCTCGTGTAGTCTTTTCGTCTACAACGATAATTCCGTCCACTCCGCATCTTAGTGCAAGCTCAACATTCGGCCACGTGATTTCGCCCTCGAGTCCGTCCGCACAAGTCGGAAGGAACGGGCAGTCGTTGTTGAGTCTGCCTTCATAGAATGATTTATACCAAGGTGCCGATGTGTTTGTCTGAAGTCCGTATACCTTGATGTCAGGATTCATCGCTTTTGCTGCGATTGCAACACCGTCGAGGAGCCCGCCTCCACCAGTCGGAACGAGGATCACGTCAAAGTCGCCTTTTTCAAGAAGTGCCTCAATCGCAACAGTTCCCTGGCCTGCGATTGTTTCTTCTGTTTCAAATGCATGCACGAACTTGCGGCCTTCTTCTATTTCGATTTCGTGGGCCTTTTTCTCGGCATCATCATACGTTGGTCCGTAAACAACGAGTCTTGCGCCGTGCTTCAGTGCGCCTTCGCGCTTGTTCATCGGAGTTGATTCAGGCACGCACACAACCGCATCTACTCTCATGAGCTTTGACGCGTACGCCACCGCCTGTGAATGATTACCCGCTGACGCAGCAACAACGCCTCTTGCTCTGTCTTCCTCGCTCATGCCAAGAAGGTTGTTCATCGCACCACGAAGTTTGTATGCGCCAATCGGCTGGAGATTTTCCATCTTGAACCAGACTTCGCTTCCTGTTCTCTCTGAAGTTTCCTTTGAGTAGATGAGCGGAGTCTTTACGATATGCTTTTCTATTCTCGCATATGCTTCCACAATATCTTTCATTTCCACGTGTAACATTTTCAGTACCTCCTTACTTTAACTAAAATATAACAGAATAACGTGATTTGAACAACAATTTCTCAGGATAAAACGTACGGAGTGTCGACTCTGTATGGTAAAAACTGTGCGAGCCGCGTCTTTCTTGATTTTGCGTGGTTTTTTCTCTGTTAAGTGGTTTTCGGGTTTGGTTTTCTGGACGCGAGGTGCTATAATCGTATTAACTGGAAAGCAATCTGCACGCAAGCTGAATTTTTAGATTTTAAGGAGATATAACATGGACAACGAACACATCATTTTTGTTGAAGACGCAGAACTCCCATACAGCGACATCGTCGTAACTGAAGGCAAGTACCTTTTCATCTCAGGGCTCGTTTCAGAAGACCTCGAAACACGCGACGAAATCTACGGCACTATCGAAGAAGAAACTAAGATTCTCCTCGACAACCTCAAGATCATCCTCGAAGCACACGGCTCAGACATGGATCATGTCGTAAAGGCTGACGTTATCGTGACTCACTGGGAAGACAGACACGGCATGAACGAAGAGTACGTTAAGCACTTCAAGCCGGACAGACTTCCTGCAAGAATCTGCTGGGGAGACGTGAGCATCTCTGGCGAAAGCAAGGTCGAAATGTCATTCATCGCGACAAAAAAGTAGCAAATGCAAAAAAGCGAGACCTGCTGAGAACTTACATAAGTTCCAGCAGGTCTTTTTTCTCCCCGATTGTTATACTATTTTTAAGATCGCCTTTGTCTCATCTATTTTTCTTTAACTTTCCTTTACTCTACAACCTGTACGAGTTTTTTTCTAGGGCCGTCCACGATGCCGAAGTCTGTAGGACAGTACCAGTTGAAAACAGGAAGTGGGAGAAAGATAAGTGATCCGAGCGAAAACTCTTCGATACCACATTCCTTTGAAATAGTTTCCACAACGTGTGAAGTTTCTGCCGCAACTTCTTCAAGCGGAAGATCACTCATGAGACCTGCCACAGGAAGTTTGAGGAGCGATACAACTTCGCCGTCTCTTACGTATATGATACCGCCGCCACACTTCTTGAGCTCTTCGACTGCGATATACGCGTCATCGGCATCCGCAAACATAAGTGTGAGATTGTGGCAGTCGTGACCGATGCTGGCAGCCATCGCACCACGCTTCAAACCGAAATTTCTGTAAAGAGCGAGTGACTTTGTGTCCTTGCCGTATCTGTTCACAACCGAAATCCAGTTGAGTTCACCGAGTCTTTCCTCAGGAATTCTGAGGAATCCGCCTTCTGCCGGAAGCTCTTCACGGATGAGCTTATCTTCACGATAACCTTCGTTTACGACCATTACCTTTCTTGACGCATGGCCCTCAGCCGGAATCCTGAAATCATCTCCGCTCTTGACAGCGATGCAGTTAATTGTGTCGCCGGCATTATGCCATGCCTTGCCTGCAGGTTCGCCTGTGTATTTTCCATTTTCAACAACCATTTCACCCGCAACAAATACGTATTCTGCCTTATTTACAAATGTAAGGTCCGAAACAATCTGCATGTCAGCAACATAACCCGGAGCAATAGCACCAACATCAGTAAATCCCTGGTCTCTTGCGCCATTAAACGTTCCCATCTTAACCGCAAGAATCGGATCCATACCAGCCTTGATAAGCTCCGAAACTGCGATATTTACAGAACCCCTGTCTCTTACCTTGTGCGCAAAATTATCGTCTGTGCAAAGCGCTACTGTGTCTGTAAACATACCCTGTGTCATGCCGTCAATAAACATTCTGGCATCCTTTTCTGTCTGAACACGGGCATTTATTCCCATTCCGAGTCTTCTCTTATTTAAAATTTCCTCGCTTGTGTACATTTCATGGTCAGTGTGAGGGCCTCCGACAATATATGCGCAAAGTTCCTTTCCCTTGAGTTCAGGAGCATGCCCCTGGATAAAACCGCCTACCTTATCAGCCTCCGCAATGATATCATGCATACGCTTTTCGTCAGTATAAACTCCGATGTAGTCCATTACTTCTGCGAGACCGAGAACTTCATCATACTTCATGAGCTCAGCAACTTCAGCAGCACCGAATTCAGCACCGGCACTTTCAATTCCCGGAACCGAAGGTATGCATGAAGGAGCAAGAATAAACTGACGAACAGGTGACTTCTTCGCACTTTCAAGCATATAAAGCACACCCGGAACGCCCATAACATTTCCGATTTCGTGAGGGTCTGTCACGACAGTTGTTGTTCCCCACTCGATTGCAGCCTTCCCGAAATTTTCAGGAACAAGAAGACTTGATTCTATATGCATGTGTGTATCAAAAAATCCAGGTGCAAGATACTTTCCTGCAGCATCAACAGTCTTCACCGAAGGAATTTCAACCTTTTCCCCGTCCATTCTTACACGCACGATAACACCATCCTTCACGTCTACCGACGCAGGATAAATTTCGCCTGTGAGCACGTTTATAAGACTGGCATTTTCAATTGAAAGATCGCAGGCAATATTTCCAAGTGCCGCCTGAATGAGCACTGAACGATTCTTCTTAATTAATTCCATGGAATGTCTCCTTTTTTCCCTTTTTATCTAGTAATTGAGAATATCTTATCCTGATTATATCACCTGCAGACCGCTCCTGACAGTAAACAAAATACCCCTATCGTCTCCTTTTCAGGAATTTGAGTCGGGGCAGGAAATCGAAATGATAATCCGGAGTCGTTTTCTGAAAATTCTTGCAATTCTTCCCCTGAACTGCTATCATTGTGGTAACACCAAAATATATTTCCCGCTAGTTCATTTAACATTAAAGAGGTACGACTATGAGAAGCAGAGCAATGAGCAGAACATGGATGGAAATCGATCTCGACGCATTCGTGAACAACTATCACGTGGCAAGATCAATGATTAAGGAATCGACAGGCGTCATCGCAGTAGTTAAAGCCGACGCATACGGCTGCGGAGCCCCGGTAGTAGCATCAATCCTCGAAAACGAACCCGGCCTTTACGGATTTGCCGTAGCGAGTTTTGACGAAGGAGAAGAGTTAAGACTTCGCGGCATAAAAAAACCAATAATAATACTCGGATACACAGCCCCTCACCTCGCACCGGACCTTGCAAAACTCGATCTGACGACAGCTATCGTTTCAGGCGAATACGCAAGAGCCCTCGACCGCTACGCAAGACAGTCCGGATGCGTTGTCAAAGGCCACATCAAAATCGACTCCGGCATGAGCAGACTCGGAATTATGAACCACTATCCGGAGCAGTTCGAAGATGCGCTCGCCGAAGCAGAAGAAATGCTCGCATGCCAGCGCCTCGACATAAACGGCATTTTTACGCACTTTGCCACAGCCGACTGGATGGACAAAGAGTTCACAAAACAACAATTCAGGAACTTCAAATCAGTCCTCGACGCACTCCGCGAGAAAGGTTACAAACTCCCGATAGCCCACTGCAGCAACTCAGCCGCAGTAGTTTCACATCCGGAATGCGAGCTTGAACACGTAAGAGCCGGAACACTTCTCTACGGTGGACAGCCTTCGTCTGACTTCGTACCCGGCCTGATGATGCCATATCAGATGAAGTCAAGCATCGGCCAGATCAAGAATCTCAAACCAGGCGACAAAGTTGGATACGGCCTGACATACGAAGCAAAAGAACCTATGCGGATCGCCGTCATCCCTATCGGATATGCAGACGGGCTCCCATACAAATATTCAAACAGCGGCAAAGTCATGATAAACGGCAAAATCGCCAAAGTTGTCGGCACAATCTGCATGGACCAGATGATGGTCGATATTACTGACATCCATGACGCAAGACCAGGCCAGACAATCACAATCTACGGAGAAGATAACGACGAGTTCCTCGACATCTACGAAGTCGGAAACGAAATCGACACATACATTTTCCAGTTCATCTGCAACACTTCATATCGAGTACCGAGAGTGTACTTCAGAAACGGCATGGCAGTCTCATACGAATCGCTGGTGTGAGGATCAAGGTTGCTCATTCAGAGCAAAACCCTGGCAAACCAGGACACTTATATAAACCGATTTAGGTAAAATAAAAACGACCTGCTGCAGCGCAAATCATATCATTGTTTTGCGCGACCAGCAGGTCGTTTATTATTTCAGGCTTTTTTTGTAATCAGATGGCTGAATTTTCTGCAGTTCAGGCTTCATTTGCGATCAGACGACTGTGCTTTCTGCTGCTTAGGCTTCATTTGCAATCAGGCGTCCGAGGTTTTTGAAGTTTTCTGTGATTCTTTCTTTGCGCGCGTCAGGCACATCCGACATATAGAGAGTATATTCCGGCGCAGTCACAATCTTCATAGCTGAAGAAATGTAGTATTTGTTGATTCTGTCGAGCGTTGCTGTGCCGCCGAGCCACACGCCAGTCGCAAGCGATGCCCCGATTTTGCCATCAAAAAGATGCGCAAATGTGCTTCCCGCATAGAACACTCTGTCGATAATCGAGCAGAGCGCACCGTTTGCCGATCCGAAATAAATCGGGCTACCGATCACGATACCGTCCGCATCGATAAGCGCCTCGATAATTTCGTTGCAGATATCATCATTGAATGCGCAACGCTGAGTCTTGAAGCAATTACGGCAGTCGATGCAGCCGCGAACAGGCTTGTTTCCAATCCACATGTTCACAGTTTCAACGCCGTTTTCCTTGAGACCCTCTTCAACGAGCGCAAGCGCTTCCGCAGTCTTGCCGTTACTTCTTGGACTTCCGTTAAGTAAAATTATCTTCATAACGCACCTCACCTAATTGTATATTATCGCTATTTTATCGTGTTTTCTCGGAACGGCGGTCACTTCGAAAGCGACATTGTTTTGTCAGGTTCGGGTTTGTACTGTGCTGTTTCGCCGAAGGAATGCGGGGGCGGTGAGGTGGACATTTTTATGTTGTAGCTACTCGTTCCACCTTTGCTCTGCTGACTGGTGGACATTTTCTATTCTTCGACTGCCGGTTCCACCTATGAGGCATGTTTTGAGGTATTTTCTGCTAGAATTTGGCGTTTTGAGTCGGTACGGGTGGACATTTCTTGCGTGCCTATGCCCCGTTCCACCTAAATCAGCTAAATCTTACGGAATACGGAGCGCGAAACACTCATTTGTCCACCGCAACAGTAAAAAACGTCAAGAAACAGGGCTTTCGGAGCCGAAAAAGTCCAAAACAAGTGGAACTCTGCTACTTTAAATTTCACTTGTCCACCGCAGGCGTCGTTTCTTCGTCAAAGTGCCATGTTTCCACCGCAACATCCGTTGCTAAACCAAAGTATCATCTGTCCACCGAAGGCACCGTTTCTTCGCCAAAGTATCATCTGTCCAGCGCAGCCTCGTTTGTACGCAGAACTATCCGCGAAACAATAGAAAGTGAAAAGTAGTTTCCAAAGTATAAAGACCTGCAAGAATCCACCCTGCAGGTCTTATTTTTTATCATTTACTCAATCTACATTGTAACCTATTTTACGTTACAAACTAAAAATACCGTATATATTGAATGAATCATTCTATTATCTTTGTTTTTCGAAATAATCATGTATTTCTTTTGCCATGTTAATAATATCAATATTTTTAATGGAGTAACTTCTGTCCGGCCGTTTACAAACTACAACCGATATTTCTCCGTATTTACCCGATGCTACTACACACGAGTTTTCGTTGCAGCTTTTTTCCAGTAAAAATTCATTAGCAAATGTAGATTCACAATTCTCCGGTGAAAAATAATTCCAGTCTGTAACAAACAATATTCTATCTGGTCTGTACTGCTTAATTTCAGTCTTTATAATATCAATATAATACTGCATATCCGGTATAAAAAATGACCAATCCGGATTACCACCTTTTCTTGGAGCAATTTTATATAAATTGGACCATATAATTCTCCTATTCCAGTGCAGATTGTCAGTATACCATGTGCTCATCCCGTTCTTGTCCGAGTCACCATATAATTCTAAAATAAACTTGATGAGTTTCCAAAACTTTGATTTACTATAAAAATAATTTTTTCTGCTTGGCTCATCAGGATAAGGTAAGCCTTTCGGGTTTACTACATCAGAAAAATCAAAGCTTTGTCCAATAATTGCACTAGTAGCTTCTTCTGCGTTATTGAAAACAGGAAAATCAACTTCCCAACCATTTACAGCTCTTCCAACAACCATAAGCCTTGATTTACTGTGTTCGTATAAATCGCCCTCAAACGCCGGTGCTGCTGTAAGCTTTTTATCTCTTATTTCTTCCCAGATTTCATTGCCTCCATCTCTTCTCTTCATGAGATCACAATATAAATCGTATAATCTATTCTCCATATTACAGCCTTCTCTTCCTTAAAATTATTGATACTCAATCCTACTTTAAAACATTATAACATTTGCTATCCACGTCGACACGGTCACTTCTACTACCGCTCCGGCCAAGAGAAGTGGTGCGCATACGAGCAGCCAGGCACGCACGGTGGCTACCACGGCCAACCCGAGACCACGAAACAAGTTCTCGCGGTGCATAGCGAAGCCATGCACTGCTTTCATCAGATCCTTGCACAGAATCACAGAAATGCACACGGCCAGGACCATCGCAGTGATTTCGAAAACTCCATGCGGCGCAATACATACGATAATCTTCGTAAGTGGCACCTCAATCATCAGATATTTGAAACTTGCTGCAAGTCCGAATACTGTCTGCGTTACCGCCATGATGCACCCCAGGAAAAATGGCACAATTCCGACCGCTACAGTCAGCAGCGACGTTTTCGTATTTTCAACGAAAATCAACGCAAAATCATTCGGATACACGTTCCTCGCTTCTGCCACATACCCTTCGTACCAGTCACTCGCCTCTATGTTTATTATAGAATAAACAATAACTTCTGCAACAAGTAGAATCACAAGTGCACACAGTTTCTTATTCGATTTAAAATACTGCCACACTCCCCTATATATACGTCTCAACCTAATCCCCTCCTTCTGCCATAAACAATACACGCATGGCTGTCCGTAATGTCGGACAGCGTGCCTAAGTCAGGTAATTTCTTGTATACAATAACCGATGATTACCTTCAGTACTGTTCTTTATGGTTCATTTTGAACAGGGTTGGAAATAGGTGATGAGTGCCTTGTAGCTGAGTGGCGATTGGTGGATATTTTCTCGGAAGTACTTCAATATTCCACCTTTGCTCTGCTGGCTGGTGGACAATTTCTATACTTCGACTGCCGGTTCCACCTTCGAGGCATGTTTTGAGGTGTTTTCTGCCTGGATTTGATGTTTTGAGTGAGTGCAGGTGGACATCGCTTGCGTGTCCATGTCTGGTTCCACCTAAATCGGCCAAATCTTACGGAATGTGGACCGTGATACACACATTTGTCCACCGCAACAGTAAAAAACTCCGAGAAACAGGGCTTTCGGAGCCGAAAAAGTCCAAAACAAGTGGAACCATGCGACTTTAAATTTCACTTGTCCACCACAGCATCGTTTGTCCGCAGAACTATTCGCGAAACAATAGAAAGAGAAAAGTAGTTTCCAAAGTATAAAGACCTGCAAGGATCCACCCTACAGGTCTTATTTTTAAAACACTATAGCATTTTCTAACCATTCAGTTTCCACACGCCGTAGTTCAGGTATGTTGCGAAGGCTACCCAGACTGCATACGGTATCTGCATGTAGCCTGCAGGCCTGTCGACCTTTAAAAACGCAATTATCATCGCAATGATGAGCGCAAGGAGCACGATGATCCACGCAAGCGCAAGCCCAAAAGCCTGATAATTGAAAAATATGATACTCCATAGGAAATTAAACGCAAGCTGCACGAAAAACAGCGCAAGCGCACGCATCCTCGCCTTCGAGCTGCGGGACATGTAGATCCGCGCCGCCCCGATACCCATAAGTGCAAACAGAATCGCCCAGACTACAGGAAATACAATGCTGGGCGGCGCCAGTGGCGGCTGAATCACATTTGCGTTATAAACCTTCACGCCATTTCGCGTAAGCCACCCCGAAAGCCCGCCAACAGCCTCCGCGAAGACCACCCAGCCAGCATAAATTTTAAGTCTATCTTTTCTCATACCTTATCATCTCCTTAGATTTCTCAATGATAAGATACTCGAAAAAGGAGTGGATTATACTTATCTCTTCCCTTTTCCCCTTCTTCTGTAATCTGCATCGATTTCGGCGCTCCAGTCAGCCGAAAGGTTCTTACACTTACGCACACTACTCACTGCCTCAGCAACAGCCACGTACACTACTCTGGTACCTTCCTCGTCCGCATTGTAATTTACCGCACGGTCTTCATCGATACCATATCTTCTCGCAGTCTCTACCGCGTCAATATTTGCGCCAATAAAAACAAACTCCCATCCGTACTTTTCCTTCTGGCGCTCGATCATCTTCTTCACCTGGTCGCTAGTGTATAAATGGCTCGCATTTTCCATGCCGTCCGTCATAATCACAAACATTGTATGTTCCGGCACATCCTCACGTCGCGCATATTTGTGGACATTTCCGATGTGATGAATCGCGCATCCAATCGCATCAATCAGCGCAGTCGTGCCGCGTACCACATAATCCCTGTCCGTCATCGGCTTGACAGCAGCAAGCGCAGCTCTGTCGTGAATCACCTTTCTTTCGTGATCAAAAAGCACAGTCGACACGAGACACTCGCCATCCTCACTACGCTGCTTTTCAATCATCGAATTAAAACCACCTATTGTGTCAGATTCAAGCCCTGACATTGAACCACTTCTATCCAAAATAAATACTAATTCTGTTAAATTCTTTCTCATATCTTTACCCTCCATAGTCATTTAATGTTAACTTATGCCCCTATTATAGGGATTTAAGACATGCAAAGGGTCGCGAAAAATGCGACCCCCGAAAAAATTTTCAAATTATTAATAAATCACATTTCCAAGAAGCGGCTGGTCATAATTAAAGAGAATCTGATTGATTTCAAAAATATCATAAATCTTATTCACGATACAAAACTCCACAATCAGATCAAACTTATCGCTGTGCGAAAGCGCCATGCCAGCCTTGAAAAGCATCTCCCGCGTTTCATCAAGCGAAAGTTCAAGCGCCACAGCAAACGCCAGCACGTTGCTTTTCTTCGGCACATATCCGTGATCACCCTTAATCTTCGAGAAAAGCTTCTTGTCGATATTGGCCTTCTTGTAGCACTCCGCATTTGACATGCCCTTTTCCTTAATCTTTCGGAGAAGCATCTCGGAGAAACTCTCGTCAATCATCTCAAGCCACTCGTCGATATCCGCATCGCTCGCAGCGACAGACTCAGACGCCACAGTCGCAAACACCACATCACGCTTGCTCACAGCCTTTGGCGCTGCCATCGCAAGCTCTTCTTCCTGATAACGTCTCCTGCGGTATTCGCGTGCCTCGTGCTCGTCGACATAATGCTCATCGATATATTCTTCGATATTCGCAAATAGCGCCTTACTTATATTCAGGCACTCCTTGTTAAACACCGCAAGGTATACCATCATTTCGTTTTCCGTCAGGAAATCGCCAATAGTGTCGATTGCAACCCTGAGAGCCTCCTTCTTAGGATAACCAAAAATACCTGAAGAAATGAGCGGGAATGCTATACTATCGCAGCCCTTCTCCTTTGCCAGCTTAAGTGACTCGCGATAGCTCGAAACAAGGGCTTCTCTCTCACCATGCTCTCCACCGTTCCACACAGGGCCGACAGTATGTATCACGTATTTACAAGGCAGATTGTACGCAAATGTCGCCTTCGCTTCGCCAGTCTCACATCCACCCAGCAGTCTGCACTCAGCCGCAAGCTGCGGACCTGCCGCCGCATGAATCGCACCGCACACACCACCACCCGGCTCAAGCCTCTTATTTGCGGCATTGACAATCGCGTCCACATGCATCTTTGTAATATCGTTTCTAACTATTTCAAAAGGCATTTTAACTACCTCCTTTGTCGTATTACATACATTATATCATATCCTTTATACTATAAAACGGACTTTCACAGGAAAGATTTTCTCCATAAATCAAATAAGGAAAAATCTTCCATCCATCCGAGACTTATGTTACAATATATTTATAATTTCCATTTATTTATATTTTACGTAATATTACGTGTTGATTTACGTAATATTACGTAGTATAATAAGGAGGGCGGATTAGATGAAAGTATCAGAACTAATTAAACTACTAAAAAAGCACGGTTGCTATCTTGTAGAACACGGCAAAGAGCATGACGAATGGTACAGTCCTATAACAAACAGTCACTTCAGGATCCCTCGTCACAAAAGTAAAGAAATACCAAATGGAACATTAAACAACATTTTAAAGACCGCTGGTTTAAGATAAGGAGGCATTATATGAAATACGTATATCCTGCTATTTTCACAAAAGAAGAAAAAGGCTACTCAATTCTCTTCCCTGATTTTGAAGGCTGCTTCACTTGTGGTGATACACTCGAAGATGGAATTATGATGGCCGAGGACGTTCTCGCATTTACACTTTACGCATACGAACGCGATAATAAAGAAATACCTCTTCCAAGCAATCATACACAGCTCACCGTTGCCGCTAATGAATTTGTCAACTATATCGCCTGTGATACAATCGAATACCGCAGAAAATATAATACAAAAGCCGTAAAGAAAACACTTTCAATTCCGGAGTGGCTCAACGAAGCTGCTACAAGAGCAGGCATAAACTGCTCAGCTGTACTCCAGGAAGCATTAAAAGAAAAATTAGGCTATTAACAAAATTAGCGTCAGCTTAACCCAGCTGACGCTTTTCTTATTTGAATATTGATACAAATTGGTACTATTTTGTATCAATTTACACTATGTCTAAATAATTCCGTATGTCATTTCGTAAACTTTTTCGTGTTGTGCGGCAATCTTTTTCCAACGGAAGTTGGAAATTGCATAACTATAGCCTGACTAATGCAAAATGCAGAATTTCAGGTTCTGAGAACAGGGAAAACAAACGTCTCAATACTGAATAATAGCCGCAAAAGCACATTTTAAGCAAAACCCGGCTATTGTTTTGAATAAATCCAGAGCGGCAATGATAAGAAGCAACCTGCTTTAGTAAAAAACAGCAATTTGCGGCTACGATTATGCAATGGGCTATGAAAAAAAGCACTTCCTGTCCTGTTTATTGTACAAATCTCATGCTATATTATAATTACAAGTTAACAACGAGTGTGATATGGCTTGTTTGTTGTCATGGTGTCTGGAATTTCATATCAAATTCCAGGTGTCCTTTCTTTTCTTTGTCGATTTGTTATTTGTTTCCGTATCATGCTCATAAGAAAACGTCCTGGTGTGTTCCTTCTCCAGGACGTTTGGTATTTACTGTTCAATTATTGTACTTGCATACTATCTTCTCTATTCCGCAGCACTTCTCGCTGCAAGCTCCGCAAGTCGTTCGAAGCCTACAACAAACCATTCAAAATCATCCTCCGACATCGGTGACATCGCCCAGTGATTCCAGTAACGCCAGTATGAGAAAATTGCATCTCCGAGCAGTTTCACGCTATCAATCTGCAGCGAAATTCTTCTCCATGTTCCAAGATCCGAGTAATTGCAATCTGGAAAAGCTCTTATAAGTGATTCGCCAGAGTCCATATCGAAGCCCAGTTCCATCATGCTATCACCAACGAAGAAACAATCTTCGAAAAAACTCCAAGGCACATTTGCGTGATTCTTATACATCTGCCCCCACACAAGTGCAAACCTCTGAATCTTTTTATAATCTAATTCAGTTTTTTCATTACGCATTATACCGTCTCCCCTTTCGTTACACTACGACACACACATTACTCTTTTCTCTATTTCTTATTATTAGTCAACAATGCCGGTTTGTTTTCAGTTAAAAACTTTTTACCGCCATTTCCTTTAATAATATTCCTCTTCCTTTTAACTATATCAACACCTCTTCCAACAGGGATCTCTATACCAAATAACAAATTTATCGCCCATACTGCACCAAACAATACAAATAGCGGAATCAAACATGTTGTTATTATCAGTACAGCAATAGCATCAATGAATCTGTTTAAAGTATTCTTAGCTTTAGCTTTCCATGCGGCAGCGGTGTTCTCAACTTTTGAAACTATTCTATTAACGAAATTTCCTGAATGATCTTCTTTCGTTTCAATCTTCATCGCCTCAAACTCTTCTGAATCTGCGAGAAGAATATCAACACTTTCTTTTTGCGTTGAATATATTTTACTACCTATCGTTGTGCTAAAAGGAATTATAAGGGAAATAACAATCGCGAATATTAATAGTTTAGCCCCAAAGTTTATCAATTCTTTACGCGACTTCACAGATAATATCCCCATACCCAAAAGAATAAGCCCGACTGAAGCAATCCATTTAATTGCTATGAACTCAAGTGAAGTCAAGAGATATTTTTCAAACACAATAAGCGCAACAATTATTACCATATATATGCCCATATTCGCAATTTGATTAGCTATAGGAGTTGTTGAATCTCCAGGTGCAACTGCAAGTATAGTAGCTACTGTTGCCGTTGCTGCTGTCACTTCGGCTGCTTTAAGTTTCA
Organism: Clostridiales bacterium; assembly: GCA_015058155.1. Taxonomy (GTDB): domain Bacteria; phylum Bacillota; class Clostridia; order Peptostreptococcales; family Anaerovoracaceae; genus QAKD01. Next base: position 33,723 of record SVCW01000014.1, read on the forward strand.
CCTCATCAAGATATTCAATTGCTTCTGAATTGTAAGCCCTATCTTCCGCTGATACAAATCCTGCCAAAGGTGAGAAAATACAGAGAAGTCCTAATAAAACTGCGACTATTCCTGCAATACCGGCTAATGAACAATTACTAAATAAACTGTTTTTCATACTAATATCCTCCTGAAAATAATACTTTAAACAGGCTTTGTAATTTTCGCGTATAATAACATTCTAACACAGTTTATAAGTGATACTACTTGTTTCCTAAAAATAGTTGCTCTTTTTGAAAAATATCTCATTTTGTTATAAACACGACACTTCCTGTCCTGTTTATTGTACAAATCTCATGCTATATTATAATCACAAGTTAACAACGAGTGTGATACGGATTATTTGTTGTCATGGTTCTGGAATTTCATAGCAAATTCCAGGTGTCCTTTCTTTTCTTGATTATGATAAATGTGTTTGTGTTGTTCTTCCCGTATCACGCTCATAAGAAAACGTCCTGGTGTTCACCTCTCCAGGACGTTAACATACTTATATATACTGTTTATTACACAAATGTTGTGCTATATTAAAATTAATAAGTAATTTTACAGTTTAGTAATTGTCCTGACAATAGCCATTTTTCACAAATTTTAATAATAGAGGATTCATATGAGACGTTGTAAATACTATGTAAGTTCTAATAAAACTAAATCGTTTGTCATCAGAGTTTTTGATGATTCGCTTTTTAACGAACATTATGCATACCGATTCACAACGAACTGGATGAAATCATTTCTTTATTTTCTTCCAATTGATTTAGCTTTAATCATAGTCTCGGTAAGCATTCCACCATACTTTACATATTATCTGAATATTGATCAGATGATTATAGATACAGTTCTGTATACAGCTCTTTTCTATTTCGGTTTTTTTGCTTTTTTCTTTCTTATTGCTTTTATAGTAAAAGGGGTATATCGGAACAAAATACCTTCAAAATTTGTTAAGCTTGTATGTGAATTGTTCAATAGTAAAGTTTCTGCCAACAAACGTATGCGAAACGACGATAGCATTCTCATTCGCATGATGTATCAAGATCTTCATGGCAAGACATTTGTGAAGTCCAACCTTTCATATCGTTTAAGAAAAATTATCGAATTAAGAAATGACGCATATAGCGAAAGCACCATAGAGGAAGAAAAATATAAAAAGTATTCCAATCAGCTTAAGAACTACCATGAACTTATGATTAAGGAGACTAAAAATGAGGCTTCGTAAGAAAGATATAATCATACTTTTTATTACAACTTTTATATCACTCATAGTTTTAGTTGCTGCAACATTTCTCATAGAAGAAAACAAAGAAGCCGCAAAGGATTATGTCTACAAAACTGCCATTAATAAAGTTTGGAATAACGACTTTAAAAACTCATCTAAAATGTTTGATACTCTTCCCGAATCATATAAAGACGTAGTTAGTTATGTAGCTTTTGCAGAAGCAAAAGAAACTTTCGAATTAGACGACAAATATAAAGGCGAGAAACTAGCAGAACATGTCCCTGAATTCCAATATGTAGATGACAAAGAACTTGAGCGAATTAATAAAAAGCTGGAATTAATGCGTAACTACAGTGAAGTAAGAATGATTTCAGCAGAAATCAGAGCAAAAACTGCAACTGCACCTTACGACGGCATGCCATTAAAATACTTACTCACTATGGAAAATGCAACCGTTACTTATAATGGAACTAATTATTCTGTCAAGTCCGGGGAACAAATACCTCATCAAATTTACACTGTACGTCTTAACTCAAGTGCTCGTATTAACTACAAAGCTATAGTTACAAATGGTATAGTCTCACAGGTATTTGATATGTCCGATACTGATTGGAAAGCACTCGATAAAGCAAAAGAAAATCTGATTCGCGATAGCAAGAAAGAGGCATCGGAATATGATTCATTAGGAGCTAGCGATTTTGGATATGCCGATGACTTCTATGACGAGTATTGGGATGATTTTTACGACTATGAAGATGCCGAAAGTTATTGGATGGATTATCAATAAGTCAAAGCAATTAAAGAGGGGCTCTAGTCTAAGCTAGAGCCCCTCAGACTGTAGACAAAGTCCCCATGGCAGACAAAGCTGTGGGGCTTTTTTTACGCAAAAGTGCAGGTATTTGTGTCGGCAAACATTGAAATTTCAACGTTTTTATGATAAAATATTACCGTAAAGGACGGTGCCGATATGCTTTCTAAGAATCAGAAAAATACTTCTCAAATACAGATGGTTTCGCTCGATCAGCTTGTTCCACAGGATCACCTCTTAAGAAAAATCGATAAAGCGGTTGATTTTAGCTTCATTTACGACCTTGTAGAAGAAAAATACTCCGCAGATACAGGTCGTCCAAGCCTCGACCCTGTAATGCTCATAAAGATTCCACTCATTCAGTACATGTATGGTATTAAGAGTATGAGGCAGACAATTAAGGAAA
>SVCW01000058.1 GCA_015058155.1 Clostridiales bacterium
TACGTGGTCCTTCGCCCAGTTCTTCGGAGTCTTGATTACGTTGCTCATATATTCAAGGCTCGTAAATGTGTCGAATCCGAGATTTGCAAAGACTTCGTTTCTTAAGTAGAAAACACCTCTGTGATTATGGATGGCATGTGTGCTGTATCCGATATTCTTGAAATTGTACGGATAACTTTCACACGTTTCCTCGCTCAGGATACTCTTGTACGGATATTCTCCCGGTCCGAAGAATTTTACTGACATACCACAGATTGTTTCGAATTCAGTATTTGCAGTTCCGGCTCCTACAGACGGTACTGTGAGATAACCTGTCGAATACTTTTCCTGAAGTTCGTTCCAGTAAGGTGTTGCTTCCTCGGTAAGCTCGATACTATTTATAAGTGCAGGATCAATAAATGATTCAAGCTGAAGGAAAATAATGTTTGGCATATAGCCTTTGTTTGCCGCATTTTTCTGGGTGCGGGCAACTTTTGAAGCAGCAGCGCTGCTGATTTCGATTTCTTCTGTTGATTCAATGCCGGCATACGCACGGATTAGTTCAAGTTCTTCCTCAGTAAAGATTGTTTCGATTTCCTCTTCACCATAATTCATCGGTCTTGAAACTCCGGTATTGAGCCATGTGTTTATGAAACAGTATGGTACACCGTTATCGCGGTAAGCGTAAGCAAGATTTCCGAAAAATGTATCGAGAATTCCTGCCTTTGTGAATCCGATGGAAGTTCCTCCGAAAAGCACGAAGATTGCGAGCACAACGAGGATGTTCTTCTTTCTGTTAAATTCTTTTTTCTTCGGTGCCTTTATAAAGAGGAATACTACGAGAATGATTGCAAAAACAATTGCAATTCCGGCAAGTATAATCTGGCCGACAGAAAGATAATTCGTGATAATTGTCATTCCGTCGGAAAGGTTTGCAAGATCCTTTACCGTAAACGGAGTCATTCTGTTTGCGAGAATTACGCCGTTTACAATTCCGATAACGAGCCAGAAAACGGTCACGAAGAAGATATAAATAATTCTTCTTCTGAATATGATTGCCGGAGCCAGCATTATAAATATGAGTCCGACATTGTAAATAAATACAAGAGGACTTGTCACAAAGAATCCAAGAGCTGCCGTAAGCGAATGTCTCGCACATGATTCGATGACAAGGTTGAGTATGAATGCGAGCACACCGCATACTGCAAGGCAGTACACCTTATGCTTTTCGAAAAAGGCTTGTGTCTTGTCCTTTGCTGCTATAAATTTACCTTTAATCTTTTCCATTAATCTTTTCCCTTATTTTCTTTTGTTCACTGCGTTTGCAAGTCTTGCAAACTCCTTTAAATCAAGTGTTTCCGCTCTTCTTACAGGATCGATTCCCGCTTCCTCGAGCGCTTCTGAAACCTGTTCCTTCGAAAGACCGCATACCCCCGAAAGTGAATTATGAAGTGTCTTTCTTCTCTGTCCGAAACCGCTCTTCACGCATGCGAAGAAAACGCTTTCGTCATCGAGTTCCACAGGTCTTTCTTTTCTTAAATCAAGTCTTAATACTGCCGAGTCAACATTTGGCTGCGGATAGAAAACATCTCTCGGAACTTTTGCCACATCAACAACTTCGCAGTAATACTGTACTGCTACCGAAAGTGCACCGTATGTCTTTCCCCCTGGTTCTGATTTGATACGGTCAGCAACTTCCTTCTGCATCATGATTGTAATGCTGTCAACAGGTGCCCTGTCTTCGAGTATCTTCATGATGATAGGTGTTGTGATATAGTAAGGAAGGTTTCCGAGAATTTTAACGCCCTCTCTCTTTTGACCGTTGATTTCCTCATTTTGTTCCAGAAGTTCAAATAAATTTGTTTTAAGGAAGTCCTGATTTACGATTTCAACATTGTCAAACTCAGCCAGATTTTCTTTGAGGATAGGGATGAGGTTTTCGTCTATTTCAACTGCGAGTACCTTCCCTGCAAGCTGGGCTGCTTCATATGTGAGCACACCAAGGCCCGGACCGATTTCAAGAACGAGATCGTTTTCCCCGATTTCAGTCGCATCGATGATTCTGTCGATTATATTCTTGTCTGTAAGGAAGTTCTGGCCGAGACTTTTTGAAATTTTAAAACCATATCTTTCCTTGATTTCCTTAATCGTTGATGGTGCGTAAAGCTTCATTGTATTCCTCTCTTGTTATTCCATAGCGATTTAACTTATCCGCCATCTGGTTTACATTGCCGTAACCGATGCCGAGTATTTTTCCGAGTTTTTCGCGCTTTTCTCTGGAGCCTGCTCCGCCGGAAAGCCCGTCTGCAATAAGGCCTGCCGCAGTAAACTCACTGCGCTTTTCTCTGTAAGTTGCGTGAGCTTTTCCGAGAGCCTCGAGAATCGCCTCCGGCTCTGCATTTTCTATACCAATATCATTTTTCTTAGTCGCGTCATCACGTGATAAAAAAGCTTCCTTTGCTTCGGGAAATTTCGCCTTGAGCTTTCTTCTGATTTCGTTACCGGAGTAATCCGGATCGGTAAATATGATGATTCCGCGCTCGTTATATGCTTTTTCGATGAGCTCCCATGTTGATTTTCTTATACCGAAACCGTGTGTTTCGATAGTATCCGCATCGAGTGCTCTTTTGATGGCAGCCGTATCATCACGGCCTTCAACAACTATTACTTCTTTTAAAACTTCCATTTATTCTTCCTCAAGTGCAGTATCAGGTGGCAAAATATAGAGAACTTCACCCGGCATCACAAGCCTGAGCTGTGAACGAGCCTGCTGCTCGATATATTCCGGATTATTTACATTTTCAAGTTCACGTATAAGCTTGTCCCTTGTTTCAATAAGCATCTCCTGTTCGTTCCGTAGCTGCTGTCTTTCGTGAAGGAGCGAAACAATGTTCCCCAAAGAGAAAACGATAGTTACAAGCACCACAAGTATAACGCCCGTGTAAACCAGTTTTCTTCTGAGTTTACGCGCCCGCTTCTTTGCTTTTTCTTCTCTGATTCTGGCGTTTTCCGCTTTTGCTTCTTCGGCAGCCCTCGCTTCCGCTATAGCCGCCGCTCTTCTTTCACGGCGCTCACGGCGAGCTTCTTCCATGTCTATGACACTGCTGTTTTTTCGAAACTCCCTGCTCCTGCGCGGTTTTCTCCTGAACATGCTTTATCCCCTTTGTTTCTGTGAGGCCGGCCCGACAGCCGGACCGGCTCTCTATCAACTCTTTATTTTACCATAAAAGAGCCTTTTCCACAACAAAACTCCGAGTGTCATTGCTAAAAAACTATGAAATGTAAGCGCTCCTTCCGAGGCATATTTCAGAAACTCCGTGATGAAAAATGCTGAAAATATAAAGAACATAATTTCCAGTGTTTCCTTCACATATCTGCTTCTTATCTTCTCCCGGAAATACCTGTTTAGACTGTATAACATCCCGAGTGCCGTTCCGCCTCCAAGCATAACGACCGTTTCAAATGCCTGCTGTCTTATCAGTTCTGTAATAACCATAAGTTACGCGCTCTGCCCGAACAATCTTTTAAGAAGTCCTTTTCTTTCACGCTTATCTTTTTTCTTCGTTTTTTCAGTATATAAGACGGACTCTACTTCGCCCGTTATAGCAACCTTCCCTTCCTGAAGATCAAGTCTCTGTACATGTAGTTTTTTTCCTTTGATAATAAGGCCGCCTTTTTCAAGTTTTACCAGTACCATTTCTTCCGTAAAACTATCAACATCCGTGACTGCCGTTACAGTCATGTGCTCGCGACCTTCGATGCTGAGAACATGATTATCCATAAAAAAACCTCCGTTTCATATACTTATATATGAAGCGAAGGTTTTCATTATGCTAAATTCATTTGATTTGACTGTTCATTCAGTCGATATTCGGCTTGCCTCTTGAAGCTGACGCCGAAAGCGGAAGGATTACAGTGAATGTAGTTCCCTGGCCTTCTTTACTCTGAAGTTCGATACGTCCTCCATGCTCTTCAACAATCTGTTTGGAAATCGCAAGGCCGAGACCTGTACCACCCATCGAACGTGATCTTGCCTTGTCCACACGGAAGAAACGTTCGAAGACTCTTGACTGTTCGTCATCAGGAATTCCGATACCGTTATCGGCAACGATGATTCTTACTTCCTTGTCAGACGTAATCATGTCGATATCGATTCTGCCGCCTTCCTGTGTGTAGTTGATTGCGTTTGATAAGATGTTCAGGATTACCTGTTCAACCCTGTCCTTATCCATAACAACCGCAACTCTCTTTTCTTCGCTGAAAAGACAGTTAAGCTGCTGATTCTTCTGAGTTGCTGTAAGCTGGACCTTCATCACTGCGGATTTCAGAAGGGAAATAATATTTCCTTCCTTCATATTCCACTTTTCCTGCTTGTTTTCCATTCTCGAAAGCTGGAGAAGGTCACGCACAAGACGTGTCATACGATCTGCCTCACTGTCAACAACCTGAAGGAAGTTTTCGGCAGTTTCCTGATCTTC
>SVCW01000015.1 GCA_015058155.1 Clostridiales bacterium
TTTCTTTACATGCTTCTTAGGCTTAGCAGCCTTTTCGAGTGAACGTTCCTGATGAGCATTTTTCTTGCCCTTTCCGCCAGCTTCGAGCTTAGCGAACTTATCATGTTCCTTGTCACCCTTCTTCTTTTCGTCCATCTTGATCTGAGGCTTGCTTGCTGCAATACCCATATCAGGCTTATCAGTTCCTCTTGGACCTGATGGTCTTCTGTCGCCCTGTGGACGCTGCTGTCTTCTATCGTCTCCGTCCTTATCGCCATTGTCTCTTGCAGGACCGCGGTTATCTCCATCTCTTCTTGGTGGTCTGTCGCCCTGCGGACGGTCATCTCTTCTTGGTCTTTCACCATCGCGACCCTGACGATCATCTCTTCTTGGTCTGTCGCCCTGCTGACGATCATCCCTTCTTGGGCCTCTGTCTTCTCTAGGTCTTCTTTCTCCCTGACCTTCTTCTCTTCTTCCAGGTCTTTCAGGAGCTCTTTCAGGCTTAATTGGCTTTGGAGCTTCTGCCGGCTTATCTTCCTTAGGGAGTTCTGCAGCCTTGAGCACTGCTTCAGTTCTTTCCTTTTCCTTAGCGAGTCTTTCTGCTTCTGCTGCCTTGATTGCTGCAGCTGCAGCTTCAAGATGCTTTCTTTCTTCCTGAGCAGCTCTCTGCTTTTCTCTTTCATCAAGATCCTTAGTTGAAACTACAGGCTTTCCTACAGGTGGCTTAGGTCTTGATTCAAGATCCTTTGAAACTACAGGTCTTCCAACAGGCGGCTTCTGAGCTGGTCTGTCGCCCTGTGCTCCAGCAGGTCTCTGTGCCGGTCTCTGCTGCACAGGCGGCTTGATATTTGCTGCCTTTACAGTAACTCTTGGCTCTGCTGACTCTTCAGTAGTCTTTTTAGGAGTAGCCTTTACAATCTTAGTTTCTCCGCTACCCTTTGATCTTAAAATTGTGTTCTTAACGGCAACAGCATCCATATCGCTAAGTGCGCTCATATGTGATAATGCTTCAATGCCCATTCCGTTTATTCTTTCAAGCAGTTCCTTACTGCCCATGTTTAATTCCTTGGCGAGTTCGTGTACTTTTACTGCCATCCGAGCACCTCCTTTTTACGGCTCTATCTGCTTTCGTATAATATCGGCAAAGTGTTCGTCGGTAATTCCGAAAACGCTTCTTCCGGGATTCCCTGTCATTCTTGAAAGATCATCTGAAAGTCCGTACACGGCATACGGTACTCTCATTCTTTCAGCCTGTGATATCAGCTTCTTTTTTGTATTATCGGCTGTATCTTCTGCGATTATAAGGTATTTCACTCTGCCTTTATTCATCATCAGTTCGCATGTACCCGCCCCGAATATAATATTACGGGACCTTCTTGCGAATCCGAGATAACTTTCGAGTTTATCTTTCATTATTTCACAAGCTCCTCATAAAGAGCATCCAGCATTTCGTCTGTAAGCTCAACCTGAAGGTTTCTTCCGATAGCGTTTCTTTTTCTTGCAGTCTTGAAACACTCTTCGCTTCCTTTGCAGAGGTAGCATCCTCTACCGTTCTTTCTTCCTGTCGGGTCAGCACTTACTCCATCCACCGATGCAACGATTCTTATAAGTTCCTGCTTAGGCTTTGATTCACCGCAACCTACGCACTTTCTCATTGGTACCTTCTTATTCATCGATACCCTCTTCATAATCGTCATCTACATATTCAATGCCGTCATCTTCTCCGAAATACTGTGAATGTGATTTGATGTCTATCTTCCAGCCTGAAAGCTTAGCTGCGAGACGAACATTCTGTCCTTCCTTACCGATAGCAAGGCTGAGCTGATAATCAGGAACTACTACTGTAGCTGATCTTTCTTCGTCATCGATATATACTGCTTCAACCTTTGCAGGTGCAAGTACATTGCTGATTAATTCTTCAGGAACTTCACTCCAAGGAATGATATCAATCTTTTCTCCGAAGAGTTCATCTACAACAGCCTGTACTCTTACGCCTCTTGGGCCTACGCATGAACCTACAGGATCTACATTCGGATCTTCTGTATAAACAGCAATCTTAGTTCTTGAACCTGCTTCTCTTGCAATGTTCTTGATTTCTACAACCTTATCCTGGATTTCAGGAACTTCGAGTTCGAAGAGCTTCTTAACAAGTCCCGGATGTGAACGTGAAAGGTATACCTGAGGACCCTTGCTTGTTCTCTTTACATCCATGATATAAAGCTTGAGTCTTTCATTGATGCTGAAGTGTTCTCCTCTTACCTGTTCATTAGGTGATAAGATACCTTCTGTCTTTCCCATGTTGATAAACATAGTATCGTTTGAGAATCTCTGAACTGTACCAGTGATGATTTCTCCCTGTCTCTGGATATAGTCATCATAAACCATTCCACGTTCAGCTTCTCTGATTCTCTGAACTACTACCTGCTTTGCAGTCTGAGCAGCAATACGTCCAAAGTCTTTAGGTGTTACCTGATATTCAACTACGTCACCGATTTCGTAACGCATGTCGATTTCTCTTGCTTCTTCAAGTGAGATTTCGCAAAGATCGTCAAATACTTCTTCAACGATATCTTTTCTCATTAAAATGTCAATGTCGCCTGTTTCTCTGTCAATAGCAACTCTTACGTTCTGTGAAGTACCGTAGTTCTTCTTATATGCAGAAACGAGTGCTGATTCAATAGCTTCGATGAGAATGTCTTTTGATATGTCTTTTTCTTTCTCAAGCTCCTCAATGGCTACCATAAACTCTGCGTTCATTTTCTTTTTTATTCCTCCAATCTTTTTCTGAAACGCTTACATGCATTTCACTCTATATACAACTTTTTAATTAAAAAATAACTGCCAGCTTTGTTTTTGAAACCTGTTCAAACGGGATATCGAGTCTCTCAGGTTCCTTGCCTTTTCCCGGTGGCGTAACTTCTATTGAAAGGATATCATTTTCAAGACCAAGTAATACGCCTTCGTAATTCTTTGCACCTTCAAAAGGCTTATAGAGTTTTACTTCAACAACACTTCCTGCATAGCGCTTGTAGTGTTCGTCTTTGAAAAGTTCTCTATCGAGCCCCGGTGATGAAACTTCGAGGATGTAATTCTGTTCAATCGGATCAAGTTCATCAAGCTTATCGCTCATGTAGCGACTTACAAGTTCACATTCATTTATATCAACATATTTCTGTTCCGAACCTTCTGGCTTGTCGATATAAATTCTTAAAAACCAGTCCTTGCCTTCCTTCACAAACTCAGTGTTCCAGAGTTCAAGTTCGTTTTCTTTAAGGAATTCATCAAGGATTGATTCCGCAAGATCTTTTACTTTTACTTTTGACATTATTTCCTCCAGATTTTCTAATATAGCATTTAGATAAAAACGAAAGAGTGGGTTTTCCCACTCTCCTAGAAATTGCCTGTATCGTATGTATACATAATAGCAAAAAAACCTTGCAATTGCAAGGCTTTTTTGACTTTTTAATATATAATCAGCTAACTTGTTTTCTAAGAATCTTAGAAAAGGAAATGTGAAATTAATACACATACAGGGAGAGCGATGATTGTTCTTTCAAGGAAGATTGTAACGATATCGATTGCTCTCTTGTTGAGCTTTGCTTCGAGGAGCATAGCTCCGATTTCACTCATGAAAATGAGCTGGATGATACTCATTGTGCAGATTACGAACTGTGTCTGCTGTGATGCGAGTGATTCTCCGAGGATTACAGGGAGATAGTTATCAGCAAATCCTGAAAGAAGTGCTGGTGCTGCCGCGTATGCTTCTGGGAGCTGCATGATGTCCATGAACCATCCGAGAGGGAATGAAATCCACTGAAGAACTGGTGTGTATACGAAGAGCATCATTGAAAGTGTACCCCAGCAGATGATGATTGGTAAGAGTGAGCAGTAGTATGAAAGTGCTCCAGGAATCTTGTTTTCGAAGATCTTGAGATCAGCCTTTCCGGCTCTGATTGCAGCAAGTGAAAGTGCTCTGTGGAATCTGTTACCTTCTACGTCTGCAAATTCAGTCTTTCTACCTTCATAGTAGCTGTTGTCATATCCTCTGATAGGCGGGATTCTTACTGAAACGATAGCAACTACAACTGTAGCAAATACGATAGTGAACATAACCCAACCGAACATGCTCATAAGGTTGAAGATGTCAGCTACTACTACGCACCAGCCGATTGATGAAATTGCGAAGCAGTTTGCAATGATTGCTGCTTCCTTATATGTAAAGTATCCTTCGTGATAGAGCTGGTTTGCTCCGATGATACCAGCGTTTGCAGGTCCCATGATTGAGCTGATGATTGAAACCGCTGACATTTCTGAAAGCTTGAAGAGCGGCTTGCAAACAAAACCAACGAGTGTTCCGAGGAATTCCATAAATCCAAATTCAAGGATGAAAGTCTGGATGATGATGAAAGGCGGGATAAGGAATGCAAGCTGTGTAGCAAGTGGAAGCATTGTTCCGCCTGTGTCGATTGAAAGGATGCATTCAGGTCCGAAGTTAAAGAATACCATGAGTGAAATGATTGAACCGCCGAGTCTGCATACTGCATAGAATGGTGAGCATGCAAAGAGTTCAGTCATAAGCGGACTGTTCTGGATGAACTTAGGCTTAAAGATAAGGTTGATGAAAGCAAGTACTGTACTTAAGCATACGATACCTGTACATACACCTTCGAGTGCTCTTCCGCCCCAAGCAACAAATGACTTGAGCCAGTATGATGCGAATGTGTCAACTCCGCCTCCGATATTGATCGGAATAACGATGAGATAGAGACCAACGATTGTTCCGATAAGGAATTTTAAAACATTCTTACCTGAAATCTTCTCCATTTTCTTTCCTCCTTAAAAATTAAATAGCAAATCTCATTTTAAAAAATTATTCTTGCAATAAACACTTCTTTAGGGTATATTATGTGTATCTTTGCAAAAAGTGAAACGCCGTTTCACATTTTTAAGGTATCACAAATAATATATGTTGTAAAGCATTTTTTTGTGATATAATGAAGAAAATTTCAAAAATCGAAACGTTGTTTCAAAATACGTAATTATATTCCTTTTGGAGGTTAATATTATATGTCAGGAAAATCAGATAATCCTAATTTTGTAGCCATTCTTGGACGTGCTTTCCAGATTATGGACTGTATCCTCGAAAGCCCTGAACCGATTGGCGTTTCCCAGATTTCAAAGCTCACAGAAATACCTAAGGCAAACACTTTCAGAATTCTCAAGACACTTGAAGAGCTTGATGCAATCACTGAAATCGGTGACGGTTATGTTTTGAGCACGCAGCTCATAAAATACGGAAACGGTGCCAAGAGACACAACAAATTCTTACCTGTAGTTGCACCATACGTTGAAAGGCTTGCCCATGAAGTTGGTGAATCAGTAAATCTCGGAATTCAGTACTATGATTCAGTACTTGTTATTCATTCAGAAACAGGCGACGCAAGTACTGCCGTAGTTTCATACCTCTCACCTATCATGGCAATGTACTGTTCATCAATCGGTAAACTTCTCCTCTCATATAAGTCAGACGAGGAAATCGACGAGTACTTTGCGAAAACTGAAATCGTCGCAAGAACGGTAAGAACGCTTAAGAGCAAGGAAGATTTCTTAAAAGAACGCGAAGAAATCCTGAAAGAAGGAATCTCGTATGACAGAGAAGAATACGATTACGGTCTTTCATGTTTCTCAATGCCGATAAGAAATATGCATGGAGATATTGTCGCAGGGCTCAGCATTTCAGGCCCTACAAGCAGACTGAACTACAAAGGAGTAGAACATCTTCAGGAAGTTTTAAGAAAGACTGTAGATGAAATCAACTTTGTAATCAAAAATCGTGAGATTGATCTTCCGGAAGTAGAATAATCAAGAAACCATAATAATACCAACCTGAAAAGGACCTGCAAGAGTATATGCAGGTCCTTTTTAGACAATACGTGTGTATTTTTTAGTTCAAAAGTCTTGTTTTTTCGTTATTTTATACATTTCGTACAAAAGTGTGGTAAAATTGCCACAAATCGTGTCAGTGCTGATGTGATTTTGACACGCTTCGTGTGAAATGCGTTTTTTATATTGCTGTAAAATATTCTCAACAAATAATTTACTTGGGCAATGGTGATCGCATGGATACTTTTCACAACAATATCAAAGTTATACGTAAAATGAAAAATATCAAACGTCAGGAACTCGCAGACTCACTCAACATAAGCTATTCTGCGCTTTCCAAATATGAAAGCGGGGAACGTAATCCCGATATACGTATGCTCTCAGAAATAGCAAAAGAATTGAGCGTCACTCTTGAGGACCTTATCCGCGCTCCTGAGCTTAAGGTGCAGGAGGACGGTTTCAGATATGGTGAAGATGTTTCTTATATTGCAGAAATCGTATCCGTTCTCAACGACCTCTCACCTGAGGACCAGAAGGCTATCCTTATGATAGCTGAGCGTTTCAGGGGAAGCAAGAAATAGTACTTTTATTTTCCGCTGTTGTCTACTGCGATGAAGTCTTTTGGAGCGAATCCGATTTCCTTGTCGAATTCATCGTAGTCCCAAACCTTCTTAACCTTGTATCTGAGCCAAACTCCGCCTGATTCCTTGTCAACTTCTGTTTCGATAAGGTCGAGTGCTACAGGGATGTCTGCGAAGTTTCCTTCTCCTGCTGTGAAGAGTCCAGGTGTCTTGGAGCTTCCGTCTGCACCGGATACGATTACTACGCTTACTTCGTCAACGAGTCCGCTTCTTAAGAAAGCCCAGTTTACGTATCCTCCTCCAGTAACCTTGATGTCTTTGATGTTGTCGAAGAGTGTTGCGCACTTTTCAACGATCATTTCAAAGTCAAGATCCTTATCTCCGCAAATGATGTATGATACGCCTTTTCTTCTTAAGAAGTCTTTGTATGCGTTGCTTACCTGTTCTGTGATTACTGAGATTACGTGCTGTTTTACGCCTGCGTATGGCACGAAGTTCTGCTGCCAGCCGAGTGTTCCCTTTCTGTCGAGTGCGATGAGGTATGCTTCAGCATTCTTTTCTGCTATGAAGTCGCCTTCTGGAACTGGTGCTGCGTTTTCATCGAGGTCCGGTTTGTTTCCGTATGTGTAGTCAAGTTCACAAGTCTTTGATCCGCAGAGCTGTGTGTTTGAGTTGTAGATTCTTCCTGAGAATCCGATTCCCTTGAAGAATGGTGCTGCTGCTGTTTCTTCAGGAAGCTTCATATAGTGTCCCTGAAGTCTGCCATCAAGGCTGATAAGGCTGTGGATAAATACAAATGGTTTCTTCATAACAAAATCCTCCTTAAACTGTTCTTGTCGTGGGTTTGTGTTTTCAACTTGGTCTTATTGTAGCATACGGGCCGCAATATAGCACGCATTTTCGTGGATTCGTGCGGGATTAGTTGCTGTTGGCGTGCTGAGCTTTTGCTGTATATGGATTTGTTGTATGGATTCTGTATTTTTAGTGTTTTGTACAAGCGGTTTTCATGGCTTGTTGTGCAGCTCTTTAGATATGTGTGTTTTGTACAACTGGTTATTCTGGTTTGTTGTGTCGTTTTCATTTTTTAATATTTTTCACAACTGTTTTTCGTGAATTGTTGTAGAATACTTTAAACTAGAGGTTTTGACTCAACTTTTTCTTGAGCTCTGTTGTAGAATATTTTGTTATATGTATTTGACACACTTTTGATGTGCGATTTTGTTGTAGAATCTTCTCAAAAACTGCTTATCACACAAAAAATGGTTGTGTATTTATAAGTGAACTAGACTTCTGCACAACTCTTTAGCCAAATACGTTGTAGAAAAACTCTCCACTATGAAAGTTACACACTTTTTAAGTCGATTGCGTTGTGCGTTTTTCTGTAATAGTGGATATTCTACAACATTTTCCACATTTTACCTGTGCAATCGTTATCGTATCTGAAGGCGTAGTGGTCCTGATCCTCACCCACTAGTTCGCAAATTCAGACTTTTATAAATTCTGCTCGCAGACTTTGGATGCTCGAACAAACCTTTGTACAATGTCTCGTCTTTGTAGAGACTCGAGCATTGAGCAGTGTTCTCGCGGCGGCGCGTACCGCCTTACCAAAGTCTTCGCTCTCAGAATTTGAAAGTCTGGGAATTTGCTCAAATAGTGGCCTCGGATTCAGCCCCTCTGCGCCTGTTTGATATAAAAACGGCGGCTACCCGAAGGCACCCGCCGATGATTTTGTGTTTATTTTTCAGGATTAAATTTCAGAAGTACGTAAGGCTCGATTTCGAGCACAGTCGCAATGTTTAGAAGAAGATCAAGCGACACTGCTCTGTCCATATTCGGCGCTTCGACCGCACCCATATGCTGACGGCTGATTCCAACCGCCTTCGCAAGGTCCGCCTGCGTCATCTTCTTGAGTTTTCTGTAATAACTCACAGCAAACCCGATATCACGATATTTTATTGAATTGTCAAAAGTGTATTCTAACTTCTGAGTCATAATTATATCCTTTTAAAATGTAAACCTTTTTATATAACGGCGGGCTGGTTGGTCCGTCGTTACAGTTATATTAATTAACTTCTTGGAGGTGTAGTCGCTGCTTCTACAGTAAATGTAGTAATCCTTACGATATTATCGTTATTATCATACTGAACTACTCTTACTCTCGCTCCGTTATGAGTTGTACCGTTTTTACTGTGCTTTACATTAAATGTATCGTCACCTACAACACCAGTATCTCCACCACCGTTAATTGTAATCTTGAAATACTTTACATTGTTTGTATTAAATGTACTATTTCCAGGTGTCAATGTAAGTGTTTCTGATAAGAAAGTACCAAGATATCCGCCAAAACCATCAGCATCATTTGGCGCTACTTCAAGCGATACGATTGCTTTAACTGCATCACTGTGCTGATCTACAGGTATAATAGCACCGTGAGTAGTTAAACTTAAATCGCCATTTACAACTTCAAGCACAGATCTGTTTGCGTCAACATTATATTTGAGTCTTGCCGCATTTATTATTCCGTTTTCATCAGGATTTATAGTTACAAGAGTATCAACATTAACTCTATAGTCGCTTAACATACTACTACGGAACTCTTCGCTATAAGTTACTTTTCCTTTAAAGGTGCTAGCAACTGTTGAGAAATAGCACATGCTATTTTCATTTACAGCAGAGAGCTTTCCTATAAAAGCTGAATCTTCGATTATAAGAAGGGACTGTGTATCATCCATATAAGGATGCTTTATAAAACCTGTCGCACTATCACCAGTAGCTATTACAGTTGCTTCTGAAATACAATCTCTGAATGTAACATTAAACGGAGAGTTCGTGCTTAATCCAGAACCATTTGTTGGTCCAAATGAAATATATGATGTAGCTCCGTTTGTTCCTTCAATAGTTCCCTTAACATCGACATTTTCTATAACCATATTAGCTGCTGCACTCTTTACTAATGCTGCCGCATAATTAGTTCTGATATCTGCATTGATATTAATATTCTTAATAGTGTAAGTGTTCGGATCTATTCCTTTTTCACCTACTTTGTCAAAGAGCGAATCATTTAAATCATTGAGTGTTATACCATTTCCGTCAAAATTACCATGAAGCTTAATTCTTGTCCACTCTGACATATCAAAAGAATCTACTCCGTCAGCAATTTTGAAATAACTGTATGTTTCAACATTAGCAACATTCTTTAATTCATTTACTGTGCTGATGATGTATGGGTCGTTTTCTGTTCCTGTTCCATCAGTGAAAAGACTTGATGAAGACATATCTCCGTACACTGTTTCTCCGGATACTCTTATAGCAAGTTTTTCTCCATTAATAGTATTTCCTGTCCATGGAGTATTACCTAATGCAGCAACAGCTCCTGCTCCATCAACCTTCACATACTCTTCAGGTGGATCATTGTTAACAAGTGTATTGTCATTGAATGTTAAGTCTGCACCACTGAGGATTACAGCACGGAATCCCCTACCAGTGCTATCGTTAGTTCCCCAGTTTGTGATTTCATTGTTTGTAACGATTGCGAGTTCTGATACACCACCTGTTAACTGAATTCCGTTATCATTAGTGTTTGAAATCTTATTGTTTGAAATTTCTACGATGTATGGATTACGAACTTCAATACCTATGCTTCCTGAAGCACTTACATTATTAATTATATTATTGTTAATGATAGATGAGCCTTCTACTCCATTCTTGTTCTGATCAAGGATTGCAATTGCACGACCTTCAGTAATGTTCTCAAAAACATTGTTTTCGACAACAACTGTCTTTTCATCAGCAATGTAAAGTCCCTTTCCCTGGAATGTGATACCTCTTACTATAACTTCATGATTACGAGTGTTGCTATCATCGTATCCAAGAGCTAAACCACCTGTAAGGATTGTTGCATTCTCTTCATCCCATGCATCAGTTCCTGGTACGTTGTTGGCATTTGCACCAAGAAGTGTGATTGACTTTTCTACTCTATGAGTGCTATCACTGCCCCATGGATCAATAGCTTCACTGTGTGTTCCTGGAAGAATATTTATTACAGCTCCGTCCTGTGCATCATTGATTGCTTCTGTAATACTTGTGTAGTATACTGAACCATTCTTTGCTACTGCGCCGATCATGAATCCACAATCATCGCAGAGACCGTCTACGGTTGCGCCATCAGCACAGTCAGCTGTCTGGCTTCCTGAGTGACCACATGAATATGTTCTTGTATGAGTTCCATCTTCATTTGATACCCATGCGCCCCACTTATGTGAGTGTGATGAACCTGATGATGAGCCGCCTGTTGAACCACCAGTTGATGGAGTTGTAGGTGTTGATGGAGTTGTAGGTGTTGTTGTTGTAGCTTCTCCTGATTCAACTTTGTTTCCGCCTGCAGTTGTTCCAGTTGTGCCTTCAGTTGCTTCTACCTTTGTGCCGCCTGTTTCAACTGTTGTGTTGTTTCCGGATGTTGTTACGTTTTCTACCTTACCGTCTCCAGCTACTGTTGTGCCTTCTGCCTTGTTGTCAACGTTTGTGATTGTTGAGCCAGCAGCTGCTTCTACCTTTGTATTTGCTGCTGTGTCAGATACTTCTACCTTTGATACTGTTCCTGATACTGCTACTTCTGTCTTTTCTGCTTCTGTCTTTACTGTTTCAACCTTGGCTGTTTCAGTTACTTCTACCTTTGCAGCTGTTGCTGTTTCGGCTACCTTTACTGATTCTGCTTCTGTCTTTCCAGTAAGTACTACTTCTGTGTTGCCTGCTGTTACAGTAACTTCCTTAACCGTTGCGTCTTCGATAGTAGTCTTGCCGCCTGCTGCGCCCTGTGCTACTACTACTGCGTCAGCTTCACCTGTTACTGTTACGTTTTCAGCTGCAACGAGTACGATACCTGTACCGCTTGCTTCTACCTTCTGGCCGCTTTCGTTAGCGTATGTATCGATTGCTCTGTGAAGGATTGTAACTGTTGATGCACGATTGATATCAGCACCTGGCTGAAGTTCTCCACCGATTCCGTTTACAATTCCCTTATCTGTAAGAGCTGCTACATATCCTTCTGCCCATGATGATACATGGTGAGCGTCAGGATAGTGGCTGATAGTTTCTTCATCAGCAGGTTCGATTCCGAGTGCTCTTCCGAGCATTACCATTGTTTCTTCTCTAGTTACTTTGTCGTCCGGTCTTGCTTTTCCGTCTGCGCCGAGCATGATACCTGCTTCAGCACATCTTGAGATTACATCTTCAGCCCAGTGACCATCAACGTCTGTGAAGCTGTTTGCTTCAGCTTCAGGTAAGTTGAGAAGTCTTGCGATAATTGCAGCAAGCTGACCTCTTGTGAGTTCTCCGTTTGGATCGAATGCACCTTCGTATCCTTCAATGATACCGTAATCGCTCCAGCGGTCGATTGCTTCTTCAGCCCAGTGACCATCAACGTCATGGAATGAATCAGCAGGAGCAGCAAACGCTACAGCCGGCATCATGCCGAGTGTGATTACGAGTGCAAGCACGAGCGCAAGCATTTTTCTTGCTTTCATTTGTAAATTCCTCCCCATATAAAATGAATACTAGGATAAGGCCACTCATTGGTATTTACGGGCGGTCTTACCCAGTTTTCATTATATTCTACATTTTGTATAAATTCAATACATTTTCTACAAAACGTCTACTTCGGAGATTGTAAATAACCTTAAAATATCTTTATAATCAAAGAAAAAGTGTGGAAATGGTTATGACTCAGTTACATGCAAAGATCAAAGCATTACGAAAAGATAATAATGTAACTCGCAAGGAACTGGCAGAAAGATTGAACATCAGTTACGCAGCTCTCTCAAAATATGAAACGGGAGAACGAGAGCCTGATATTCCGCTTATCATTGATATAGCGAAATGTTTCAATGTGTCACTTGATGAACTTCTCTTTGACGGTAATACTTTTATTTCTGATTCTGCACTTGTTATCCACGATAAGAGTAAGTCAGGACGTGAAGTTTCCGAGCTTTTTAATAGACTTGATCCTAAGAAGCAGAAACTTGTTATAGATTTAATCGAAGAGCTTAGCAAATAGAACGTAAAAAGGAGCTTTCCTGGTGGTGAGTCAGGTAAGCTCCTTTTCGATTGGGAAAAAAATAATGTAAATGGTGTTTTATTATATCAGATTGTACATAACCACAAAGTGGCATGCCGTTCCAATCATTACGAAGATATGGAATATTTCGTGGCCGCCAAAATGGTATCTCGGTTCTGATCCGGGAACGATTCCCCTCATTTTGTAGATGACCTTCTGCATTCCGTAGATTACACCGCCTACTGTGTAAGCAATGCCCCCGAAAAGAAGCCAGAGGAAATTCGCTTTTGTAAGGCTTGCGATAATATCATTCATGGCGAAAACACAGAGCCAGCCCATAGCGATATATATCACTGACGATACCCACTTAGGACATGTCACCCAGAACATCTTGAAGATTATGCCTGCGATGGCAAATCCCCATACGAGTGAAAGCAGCCAGTTTCCTGTACTGCCTGGTAATGCAATAAGGCAGACTGGTGTATATGAACCTGCGATAAGTATGAAAATCATCGCATGGTCAAGTTTCTTGAGTTTCTTTACCCCTGCTTCCGAAAGCGGAAATGTATGATAAGATGTGCTTGCTCCATAAAG
Source organism: Clostridiales bacterium (assembly GCA_015058155.1). Taxonomy (GTDB): domain Bacteria; phylum Bacillota; class Clostridia; order Peptostreptococcales; family Anaerovoracaceae; genus QAKD01. Next base: position 13,090 of record SVCW01000015.1, read on the forward strand.
AAGAATCATACTTATCATGAAAATGCAGAGCGCTGTCATTTCTATAAAGTTCGCCCCTGCTCCCGAAGCATGTGTGAGCATTACGGGCGTAAGAAATATAGCAGCAATAAATCCGATTGCATGTGTAAGCGCACTTATCGGATCTCGTACATAAAAACCGGAAGGCACATTGATTTTATCAAGTACTTCAGGTTTCCCAAACCCATTCATATGTTTCATTGTTGATATTCTCTCCATATTCTCAATACCTTTCCATCGGTTTTTCGAAAACCGATGATTAATTCTATCATGTTATACCACGTCGGTCAAGAGTTTTCCGAAAACCGATATAGAGATTTTTATTGACCTCTTCACCTTTTCTGCTATATAATCTAGTAAAGTTAAAGTTCCGGAGTACCGGGCTATCTTAATATCATAATCAGGAGGTATTGTTTTTATGTCAGCAAGACTAAATATCCCGGGATTAACTGAATCAGTAAAAGATTTTTCACTTCCTAAATACAACGAAATACCAAATGTAGGCCTGTATCTTGAGCAGGTTTCCAAATATATAACTGAGATTTTTGAACCTATCGAGCAGCCGGGTCTTACAGGCTCAATGATAAGTAACTACGTGAAAAAGAAACTTATTCCGAATCCGGTCAAAAAGCTTTACTATCGTGAACAGATTGCATATCTGGTTTTTATTACTGTTGCAAAACAGGCACTTTCAATAGGACAGATTAAAGACCTGATTGATACCAGAAAAGAGAGTTTTGAGGTTGAAGCCCTTTATAACTATTTTCTCTCTGAATTCGAAAGTGTATTCGGATATGTTTTCGGAATCAGTGAAGAGCCTGAAGATATAGTAGAAGAAGACTTCGGTAAGTTTGTGCTCCGCCAGATTCTTCTTAACTTCAGTTATAAGGCATTCCTTGATAAGACACTTGCTCTTGCAGGTGTTAAAAGATCAGACGAGTAGATCATAAAAATGCTCCGGATATAAATCCGGAGCATTGCTTTTTTAGAATAGTGAGAGCTGGTCAGTTTCAGGCATTCCTTTGAAGATCCCATGATTCTTCATCGCCTCTATTGCCGTTTTGTTGATTCCTGAGCGGCTCTGAGCTTCTTCAATTGTTTCGTATGGTTTCTTTTCGTTTTCTTCGAAGAACTGCTTTGCTGCAGATTCTCCTACTCCCGGAAGTGCAACGTATGGAAGGAGAACCTTGCCATCTTTTACCATGAATCTCGTTGCCTGTGATTCACCAAGAATTGCATCGCAGAACTCATAACCTCTCGCGTACATTTCGTACGCTACTTCGTATACGATTACTGCATCTTCTTCTTTCTTTGTCGCATTCTTTCCCTTGGCAATTATTGCGTCCATCGCATCAAGCACTGCCTGCTTTCCCTTTAGAATCACATCTGCATCGAAATCCGCAACCTTTGTTGTAAAGTATGCTGCGTAGAATTCCGCAGGATAGTAAACTTTGAAGTATGCTACACGATATGACATCATAACGTATGCTACCGCATGTGCTCTCGGGAACATGTACTTGATTCGGCGACACGATTCGATGTACCAGTCAGGAACATCGTTGTTAGCCATGAGATCAGCTTCTTCATCCGTAACGCCTTTTCCCTTACGAACCTTTTCCATGATTGTGAACGCCTTTTTCTTAGGAAGTCCTTTAAGAATAAGATAGTTCATAATGTCGTCTCGCGTTGAAATTGCGTCCTTGATTGTAGCTTCGCCGCTCTTGATGAATTCCTGTGCATTGTTGATCCACACGTCTGTACCGTGTGAGAAACCTGAAATTCGAACGAAGTCCGCAAATCTTGTAGGCTGTGTATCGTCGAGCATCTGGCGTGTAAACTTAGTACCGAATTCAGGAATGCCGAAAGTACCGTGAACGAATCTGTAGTCAGGATCCTTTATATCAAGTGCCTCGCAGTTAAGGAAAATACTGTTTACCTTTTCGTCCTTGAGAGGCACGTCTTTAATAGGGTCGAGTCCCGTCATGTCCTGAAGATGACGAATAATCGACGGCACATCGTGGCCGAGAATATCGAGCTTCAGGAGATTCTGGTCGATTGAGTGATAGTCGAAATGAGTAGTTATGATATCACTCTTCATATCGTTTGCAGGATGCTGCACAGGACAGAATTCATAGATTTCATGATCATCCGGTACGATAATGATTCCTCCCGGATGCTGACCTGTCGTACGCTTGACACCGGTACACTCTTTTGCAAGTCTGTCTGCTTCAAACTTGTTAATCGGAAGTCCGCGTTCTTCATGATACTTCATAACAAAACCATATGCAGTCTTGTCAGCTACCGTACCGATTGTACCTGCCTTGAAAACGTTTTTACTTCCGAAGATTTCATCAACGTATTTATGTGCAACAGGCTGATATTCACCTGCAAAGTTAAGGTCGATATCAGGTTCCTTGTCCGCTTCAAATCCGAGGAATGTCTGGAACGGAATTGTAAAACCTTCCTGTCTGTATTTAGTTCCGCATACAGGACAGTTCTTTTCAGGCATGTCTACTCCACAGTCATATTCTGCCTGATCTCCCCATTCGAGATTCTTACAGTTCGGGCAGAGATAATGTGGCGGAAGCGGATTAACTTCAGTAATTCCTGCCATTGTCGCAGCAAATGATGAACCTACCGAGCCTCGTGAACCTACAAGATATCCGTCTGAAAGTGATTTCTGTACAAGCATTTCCGCGGCAATATACATTACCGCATATCCTTCACGAATAATAGGCACGAGTTCTGCCTCAAGTCTCTCCGAAATTTCAGGAGGGAGAGGATCACCGTAAAGCTCATGTGCTCTTGTCATACACTTTTCACGAAGCTTTTCTGCTGCATTTTCAATCTTAGGAGGGAACTTCTCAGATGGTACAGGCTGAATCACATCAATCATATCGGCAATCATGTTCGGATTGTCAATTACGACCTTTTCAGCAAGTTCCTCACCAAGATATGAAAACTCTTCGAGCATTTCTTCAGTTGTTCTTAAATAGAGACCCTGGCCGCCTTCGTCAGTAAATCCCTGACCAGCCATGAGTATCTGTCTGTATACTGCATCTTCCGGTTCAAGATAGTGTGAGTCAGTTGTCGCAACAACAGGCTTACCGAGCTTGTCACCGAGAGCAATAATCTTTCTGTTTAATTCTTTGAGACCTTCTCTATCAGCAACGCTTCCGTTTTCAATCATAAACTGGTTGTTTATAAGCGGCTGGATTTCGAGATAATCATAGAATGATGCAATTCTATCGATTTCTTCTTCCGGTTTCTGTTCAAATACAGCCCTGAAAACTTCTCCTGCTTCACACGCAGACCCGATAATGAGTCCTTCTCTATGCGCCTGAATTACTGACTTCGGAAGTCTCGGACGCTTGTAGAAGTAATTGAGATGTGAATATGATACGAGTTTGTATAAATTCTTTAAACCTGTCTGGTTCTGCGCAAGAAGTATTATGTGGTTTGTAGGATTCTTCTTATAGTCAATGTTTCCTTCTTCGTCAATGCAGTCACGGTCTTCGAAAACATAACCTTCCATACCGTAAATAATCTTCATATCAGGGAATTTATCTACGGCGTGTGATGCATCAGGGAATGACTGAACAACACCATGGTCAGTAATCGCAAGTGCCGGGAATCCCCAGCTTCCGCATGTTGCAACAAGACTCTTTGTTTCGTTAAGTCCGTCCATGCTGCTCATTTTTGTATGGCAGTGGAGTTCTACACGTTTTCTCGGAGCATTGTCCTTTCTCTTCTTCACTTCACCCTTTTCGATGTCCTTTGCCATCACAACGAGTGTGTTTTCAAAAGTATCCCACTGAGCTTCTCCTTTGATTTTTACAAACGTTCCGCTCTTGATATTGCTATCAACATCTTCCCACTTCTGAGGTACACAGAAGAACTTCACGCATATTGAAGTCTTCTTGTCAGTAACAAGAAGTGTTCCGATTTTTCTATCGTTTTTGATTGTACGTGAATCCTTACCGAAAACAGTACCTTCGATAACTACTGTTCCGCTTTCGGAAGTAATTGATGTGAGAGCGACAGGTTCACCGTGAATCGCTTTTCCCATGATAATGTTGCCGTTCACCGGTTCATACTTATCACGGCGCTGCCAGCCTCCTCGCTTTTCACCGCTCTGGAAACTGCCTGGCTGGCTCTGAGGAGCCTGAGGTTTCGGAGCCCCGTTTCCATTTCCGGAACTCTGTGCCGCACCTGCCATTACAGCTTTTGCTTCTTCGAGGACTTCTTTTTCACGCTGCTCGATATTTCTTCTGTAGCCTTCGCCGTCATTTACAAAGCTTACTTTAACGTCAAATCTGAATCTTTCCTTATAAATCTTATTAAAGAGTACTGCAACATCTTTATTAAGTTTTTCAACTGCCATTTCTCCAACTGCAGTAAGAACGAGGCTTTCACCATTAAGCAGAACATCGTCAGTTCTTATTGTTTTTGTTACGCTCGCAAAACTGCCGTTAATTTCTTCGATTATATGTGGAACTGCGAGTTTTATGGCATCCTCGCGGCTTATCGCAAAACTGCTGTATGTATATATGATTCTGACATCCGAAAGCATCGGCATTCTCTCTTTTATTTTGCCTTTTATGAGGAGATGCGCACCGTACGGAATTACAAAATTAAGTGTTACATGTACGCTAAGAACCGCTGTTTCTTTTGAAATAGCGGCCTTCGTAATTTCGAACCTGAGGTTCTCTTTGTCGTATTCACCTATTTTGCTGTAATCAATACTGCTTTCAAATATACCTATCATTTTTAACCTTTAGTCTATATCTTTTGCGAGTGCGATCAAAGTATCTGCAAGCTCGCTTTCCTTTACTGTCTTTATAATTTCGCCGTGTGCAAAAATGACTGCTTTGCCATCACCACACGCAGCTCCGAGATCAGCCTCTCTCGCCTCTCCCGGTCCGTTTACAGCGCATCCCATTACAGCAACTGTAATTGAGCGCTTACCTGCGTTTTCTCTTTCTTCTCCGACTATTGCAAGTGCTTTTTCAACCTTTTCGGCAATTTCAGGAAGGTTTACCTTAGTACGTCCGCAAGTAGGACACGAAACGAACTTGATTCCTCCATCGCGAAGTCCGATATCCTGAAGGAGCTGTTTTGCAAAAACAACTTCTCTTACAGGATCGCCTGTCAGAGATACTCTCATAGTATCTCCGATTCCATCAAGAAGAAGAGCGCCGAGTGCAATCGCTGACTTTCTCTTTCCTGTTTCAGGAGTTCCCGCTTCTGTAAGTCCGATATGGAGAGGATAGTCAGTTGCCTTTGCGATTAATCTGTGTGCTTCAGTATTCATTCTTATATCAGATGATTTGAGTGACACAACTATATCAGAAAAGTCCATATCTTCAACAAGCTTTATATTCTTAAGCGCACTTTCACAGAGTCCTTCTGCAGTAACACCACCGTATTTTGCGAGGATTTCTTTTTCAAGGGATCCTGAATTAACGCCGATTCTTACAGGTATACGTCTTTCCTTTGCTGCCTTTATAACTGCTTCGACTCTTTCGCGAGATCCTATATTTCCCGGATTGATTCTTACTTTGTCAGCACCGTTTTCAATCGCTGCAATTGCAAGTCTGTAATCAAAATGAATGTCGGCAACAAGCGGAACTCTTGAAACCTTCTTGATCTTTCCGAAGCCTTCTGCTGATTCCATATCAGGAACTGCAATTCTTACAATCTGTGCACCTGCGTCTGTAAGAGCATCAAGCTGAGCCTTCGCCCCATCAAAATTTCTTACATCAACATTGAGCATCGACTGTATCGATACAGGTGCTCCGCCGCCTATCTGAACATTTCCGCAAAATACTTTCTTTGTCATAATAAGTTCTCCGATTAATTACTGGAAAAGAGGAACGATGAATCTGAAAATATCATTCCATGTTACATAAATCATAAGCATGAAAAGGAGCATGATTCCGACATAGTGAACTTTTGCTTCCATTTCATCAGTTATTGCCTTTCCTGTTACCGCACGAATAATTATAAAGATAAGTCTTCCTCCATCAAGTGCCGGGAAAGGAAGCATGTTAACTATCGCAAGGTTAAGGCTGATAATTGCCATAAGAAATGCGATATATATAAATCCGTATGATGCAGTGTCATTAACAACTGCGACAATTCCTACAGGTCCCGAAAGTTCGCTTGCAGGAACATCACCTGTGAAGAGCTGCTTTATAATATCAAGCATACTTACACCAAGCTGCCATGTATCAGTAAAACCGGCCTTTACAGCACCGATGAAACTTCTTTCAATCGTCGCTGTAATTCCGATAATCTTTCTTCCGTCTTCAGCAAAAGTGTAGCCTGATTCGATTTCGCGGCTAAGTCCGTCTTCACCGATTACAGAAAGTGAAATCGACTCACCTTCAGTTTCATCGATAAAAGTATAAACATCAATCCATGATGAAACTTCTCTTCCTTCGATTACTGTAATAGTGTCACCAGGAAGGATTCCTGCCATTTCTGCAGGCGAACCCGGCTGAACAGTATCGATCGTAGTTGTAATCGTTCCCTGTGAAAAAGAAATGCACGCCATGATTACAATGCAGAGGACAAGATTCATAAATGCTCCTGCCACAATTATAATCGATTTCTGCCACCAGCTTTTATTATTGAATGCGCGTTCGTCCTCGGAATCTTCGTCTTCACCTTCCATAGCACAGAAACCACCTATAGGAAGTGCACGGAGAGCATAAAGTGTCTCTCCTACCTGCTTTTTGAAAATCGCCGGTCCCATTCCGAGCGCAAACTCATTAACTTTTACTCCGCATGCCTTGGCCGCAATAAAGTGGCCGAATTCGTGTATGAATATAAGCACGCAGAACATTAGTAAAGCATAAATAATCGTCATATTTTCCCCTTTAAATTAATTCTTTGGTCTTTTCTCTAATTTCCCTGTCTGTTTCAAGTATATCTTCAAGTGATAAGTTATATTTACAATTATGTGAATCAAGAATACGTTTTATGTTATCCTGGATGTCCGTAAATTTAATCTTTCCTGCGAGGAAAGCTGCAACAAGAACTTCATTTGCTGCATTAAGCGCAACAGGCGCACTTCCGCCTTCCCTCAATACATCGTATGCCATTTCGATACAAGTGAAAACGCTTCTGTCAGGCTTTTCAAATGTAAGATTGTTTGCATAGCTGAAGAAATCAAGCGGTGTATAGTCGTTTGGAAGTCTTTCCGGATATGAAAGTGCAAGTCCTATAGGTCCTCTCATATCAGGCATTCCGAGCTGCGCAATTACTGACTTGTCTTCAAACTCAACCATCGAGTGAACGATTGACTGAGGATGTACTACTATTTCAATATCATCACCCGGAACATCAAACAGCCATCTTGCTTCAATTACTTCAAGTCCCTTATTCATCATAGTCGCAGAGTCAATACTGATCTTTGCGCCCATGTTCCACTTAGGATGAGCTAGTGCCTGCTCTCTTGTTACGTTTTTAAGAGCTTCTCTTGTAAAACCTCTGAAAGGTCCGCCTGAAGCTGTAAGGAGGATTCTTCTCACCTTTCTTCCTTCATTTCCTTCAAGGCACTGGAATATTGCCGAATGCTCACTATCGACAGGAAGAAGCTTCGCTCCGTTTTCGCTTACCGTCTTCATAATGAGCTCACCGCCTGAAACGAGAGTTTCCTTGTTCGCAAAGGCAATGGCCTTTCCTTTTTTTGCTGCATGATAAGTCGGTACGAGTCCGAGCATTCCCACAAGTGAATTAAGCACCATATCGCTATCACCTTCACTTGCTGAAATAAGTCCTTCCATACCAAAAGATACATCGATATGAGGATACTTCTTCATAAGATTTACAGCATCACTCTCAAGATCGACAACTACTCTTTCAGGATTAAACTTCTTAATCTGTTCTTCAAGTAAATCTATTTTTCTCGCACATGAAAGCACAGACACGCTGAACTTATCAGGATTACTTCCGATAACGTCAAGTGCCTGAGTTCCGATTGAACCTGTGCTTCCTAAAATCGCAATTTTTTTCATAATAAATCCTACAATAAAACGATAGCTATATAGTAATAAACGAGCGGTGCTGTAAAGAGCACGCTGTCAAATCTATCCATTATTCCGCCGTGTCCCGGAATCAGATTTCCATAGTCCTTGATACCCATCTTACGCTTGAATATTGAAGCAGTAAGGTCACCGAACTGAGAAATCACTCCACCGAGAAGTCCTATTATGAGACAGTGGATAAGCACTCTTTCAAAGAAAAAGTATCCGAAAACTCCGCAGAGAATTACTGAACCGAGAATTCCCCCGATACTTCCTTCGATTGTCTTCTTAGGGCTGATTTTAGGGCAGAGCTTGTGCTTTCCTATTGCATAACCTGTAAAGTATGCCATCACGTCTGTACCAAAAGCAGTAAGGAAAATAAGCCATGCAAGAATTGCGTATTCCCCTGTCTGATCCACAAGTGTCACATGAAATGAGAAAAATACCACATAGAAAATTCCTGTGATTGTTGCCATTGCATCTTCAAGCTTTCTTTCATCAATCTTGAAAAGATAAAGAAGGCTTGCAATTACAACTCCGAAAAACCATATCATGTACCATGAATCGCTTAAGCCTGCAAGATTAATTCCGTAAAGCGCAAGCGCTGAAAAAGCAGCAATCCAGTATGATGGATGAATGTCGAGTGCATGAAATCCGTTGTAGAATTCTCTCACTCCCATTATTCCTATTATGAAACAGCCAAGTGTAAGAACCGGTCCTCCGAAATACACGATTAAGAGAAGCGGCGCCATTACAAGGCCGGATATTATTCTGGTCTTCATAAACTATCTTCCCCCGAAACGTCTCTTTCTTCCCTGAAATTCTTCGATACATTCTTCAAATTTTTCAGGTGTGAAATCAGGCCAGAGAGTATCAGTAAAAATAAATTCACTATATGCACTCTGCCATAAGAGATAATTTGAAAGGCGGAGTTCTCCGCTTGTTCTGATAATAAGCTCAGGATCAGGTGAATCTGCATGGTGCTTTCCTGTCCAGAGATATTCTCCGATTAAATCTTCAGTAATATCTTCAGGTTCAATTTCTCCTGCCTTTACAAGCTTTGCGATATCCTGAACCGAACGCTTGATTTCATCTCTTCCGCCATAGTTAAGTGCAATATTAAACTGCATTCCTGTGTTGTCTTTGGTTGTTTCAAGAGCTTTATTGATTCTTTCAACAGACTCTGAAGGAAGCATACTGTAATCACCGAGAATGTTTACACGGACATTGTTTTCATTGAGTTCTTTCAATTCATTGTCAACATAAACAACGATAAGCTTGAAGATTCCACCAACCTCTTCAGCCGAACGCTTCCAGTTTTCAGTTGAAAAAGCGTATACTGTAAGGTGCTCAACTCCAAGCGTACTTGCTCTTTTTACGATTTCCTTCATAGCCTTCATGCCGGCATTGTGGCCGCCCATCTTAGGCATAAGTCTCTTGTCCGCCCATCTGCCGTTGCCGTCCATTACGAGTGCAACGTGCTTTGGGATACGAGTCATATCAAGCATGTTAAATTCCCCTCTAAAAATGAAAATACAAGTGGCCCTGTTAAGGCCACCTGCTTATAGTAGAATTATACTTCCATGATTTCCTTTTCTTTTGCAGCGCAGATATCATCGATATCCTTGATTGCCTTGTCAGTTTCCTTCTGTACTGTGTCAAGATCCTTCTTAAGATCGTCTTCAGTAATTTCGCCGGCCTTTTCCTGCTTCTTTAATTCGTCGTTAGCGTCTCTTCTTAAGTTTCTAACAGCTACCTTTGAATCTTCACCCATCTTCTTAACAGTCTTAGTGAGTTCCTTTCTTCTTTCTTCAGTAACTGCAGGAATCACGAGTCTGATTACCTTACCGTCGTTTGAAGGGTTGATTCCGAGATTTGAAATGTTGATAGCCTTTTCGATATCTGAGATTGACTTAGGATCGAATGGTGAAATTAAGAGTGTGCGTGGATCCGGAACTGAAATATTTGAGATGTTCTTGAGTGGTGTAGGGCTTCCGTAGTAATCAACGACAATCTTGTCAAGAAGTGCAGGGTTAGCTCTTCCTGCTCTTACAGTATTGAGTTCTTCCTTTAATACTGATTTGCTTTTTTCAACTCTTTCCTTTAATGATGCAATTACGTCTTTACTCATGTCCTTTTTCTCCTTATCTTATAATCGTTCCGATTTTTTCACCACATACTGCTCTCTTCATATTACCTTCTTCAGCGAGAGCAAATACATGAATTGCAATCTTATTATCTCTGCAGAGTGAAGCTGCAGTAGAATCCATAACCTTAAGATCCTTTTCAAGAACTTCCTGATGTGTAAGTTCATCGTACTTAACTGCGTCAGGGTTGAGTTCAGGATCATCCGAATATACCGCATCAACTTTTTTAGCCAAAAGAATTACGTCAGCATCAATTTCTGCTGCTCTGAGTGCTGCTGTTGTATCAGTTGAGAAGAATGGATTTCCTGTACCAGCACCGAAAATTACGATATCTCCGTGATTCAATTCTGAAATAGCACGTCTTCTGATATATGGTTCTGCGATTTCCTTCATTTCAATCGCTGTCTGAACCTTAGTCTTCATTCCTGCATTTTCAAATGCATCCTGAAGTGCCATAGCATTAATAACTGTTGCAAGCATTCCCATGTAGTCGGCTGTTGCTCTGTCCATTGACTTGCTTGTTCTTCCTCTCCAGAAGTTTCCTCCGCCTACAACTATTGCAATTTCAACACCCATTTCCTTGATTTCCTTAACCTGGGCTGCAACTTTCTGAAGCATTTCTTCTGAAATTCCGAACTTATCTTCTCCTGCGAGCGCTTCACCGCTTATCTTGAGTATGACTCTCTTATATTTTGGTTCCATATATAGTTTCTCCTTTGGCTTTAGGTTTCTGCATACTTACAGAGTAGTATACCACAAAACAGTTTCCTGTTCATCTCATTTTTTTAAAAAACTATACAATTTCCGATAATATATCGACAACAGTTTTCATCTCTCCTATGTCGGCAACAGAGTAATTTATCATGAGAAGTGAGTTGACCTCTTCATTTACTTCAGATGCAAATTCCGAGATAAACGATATTCCAAGTCCCCTCTTCCTTGCCTCCTCCTTAAGCTGTGCATCAGACTTGTCAGTTTTAAGCTTCAGAGTAAAATGAAGTCCTGCAAGTTCCTCGCGTATCTCTGACTTTTTGCCGAGCGGGGAGTTTCTTATAAGGCTGTAGATTTCATCCTTATTCTGCTTATAGTAACGTCTCATTCTGTTGATATGACGTTCAAAATGGCCGTCCTTTATGAATTCCGCAAGCACATACTGCTCAAACGAACATACAGGACAAGGGAAATATCCGAGCATCTTATCATATTCTTTTGCCAGTTTTTCAGGAAGTATGAGGTAGCAGATACGAAGTGACGGAGCGATTGTTTTTGAAAAAGAATTCATATAAATTACTTTTCCGCCCGGATCGATACTCTGCATTGTCGGGAGCGGTCTTCCTTCAAAACGATATTCACTATCGTAATCATCTTCTATGATATATCGGCCTTCCTTTTCATATGCCCATTCGAGAAGCTCCTTTCTTCTCTTAACCGGCATTGAAATCCCTGTAGGATACTGGTGCGTCGGTGAAATGTGGACTATGTCAGCATCTGAATCCTTTAATTTATCGACTCTTATTCCATGTTCATCAAGAGCAATGAATCTTGTGTTTACTCCCTCAATCTTATATGTAAGCCTGATATTATCATATCCCGGGTCTTCCACTGCGTAGACTTTGTCACGACCTAGAAGTTTCACAATCATTCCGTAGTTATAGTCAGCACCCGACCCGATATATATAAGGTTCGGATCCACCTCGATTCCGCGGAACTTATAGAGGTGGTTGCTTATTGCAACTCGAAGTTCCCAGAGTCCTTTGTTTGGCACCATGTTGAGAATTTTATCGTAATTCTCGCTTATTACATAGCGCATCTTATTTGTCCATACTGAAAACGGGAACTGTCTGATATCTCCGTAAACTGAAGAAACATCTATAAGAAGCTCTTCTTCTTTAACCTCTTCAGATTCGGAAAGTCTCGGTTCACTATGCTGTTTTCCTGCTTTTTCCCTTATGAACTGTGAAAGGTCAGCCGCAAAAAAACCGCGTCTTTCTTCAGCTCTTATATATCCTTCCGCGATAAGCTGCGCATACGCATTCTGGATTGTAATTACACTCACTCCAAGATGCTCGGCAAGCGCACGTTTTGACGGGAGCTTTTCAAGTGGTGCAATTCTTCCACTTTCGATATCACTTTTTATACTTTCATAAACCTTTACATAAAGAGGTTTGTTATCATTTTTATTAAGGTCGACTGTAATCATACGCTCGTCCTTTCTGGTATTATCGCAATTTATTAAAATACAAATAAACTAATATCAAATTTATTATACAATCCTCTTCTTTTCTTGTAAACAAAAAGACTGCATATAAAATGCAGCCTTTAAAAATTATAATTTAGAATCCGAGTTTTTCTCCGCATACAATAACTTTGATTCTGCCCTTCGGATTACTCATACGAGTAACGAGCCACTGGCAGCACATGCAGTCAGGTGCAGTACATTCTGCGCATCTTCCTGTGTGCTTGCAAGGTGTGTTGAGATCTGGGAATCTTCTGCCGTTAATAGGAGCAGCAACAGTCTGAATTCTGAAAACAGCATCCTTTACATCTCTTACAATCTTGTTCATTCCAACGATTACAACTACACTTTCAGGACCATAGCAGTAAGCAGCAAGTCTGTTACCGTTTCCATCCACGTTGAGAAGTTCACCTGCTTCTGTAACGGCATTTGCACTTGTGATGAATGTATTGGCATCAACGAGAATTCTCTTCATAGTTTCTGCCCATGCATCAAAGTTGTCTCCTGCCTTTTCACGGTCCATTACTTTATAACCATCAGCGTAGAGTCTGTCTACAAGACCGATTTCCTTGATTGTGTATGAACCACCCCAGCCTACAACGTGATCTTTCGGAATAAGTTCAATTGCCTTTTCGAGTGCCTCTTCCTTAGTTTCAACGTAATATGCATCGAACTGTCTCTTCTGCAGATTCTTTACGACATATGGTCCGTAAAGCTCGTTTCTGTCTTTAATTAAGCCTTCCTTCATTTTCAAATCCTCCTTTTCTAACTTCTTCTTTGCAAATTAGAATCCGAGTTCTTCACCAACGAGGACGATCTTGATTCTCTTCTTAGGGTTGCAGTGATTTACTACATACCAAGTGTTGCAGATGCAGTCATATCTGAAACATTCTCCGCACTTACCAGTGTGCTTGCAGTGTGTATTCATTTCAGGGAAACGTCTTGCATTGAGAGGACCTGCAACTGTTCTGATTCTGTAGATTGCATCGTCCATGTTTCTTACAACCTTGTTGAGACCTGCGATAACAACGATATTATCAGCACCGTATGCGATTGACGCGATTCTGTTACCGTTTCCATCTACATAAAGAAGCTGTCCGTCTTCAGTAATTGCGTTGGCACTTGTGATGAAAGTATCTGCTTCAGCAACGATTCTCTTCATGAACTTACGCTTTTCTTCAGCAGGAACCTTGTCTCTGTCCATTACTGTGTAGCCTTCTTCATAGAGCTTGTCGATAAGGCCGATTTCCTGGATTGTGAGTGATCCACCCCAGCCTACAACATCACCCTTCGGGATGAGTTCCATAGCCTGTTCGAGTGCCTCTTCCTTAGTATGTGTATAATAAACTTCAAAATCTCTTCTCTGGAGTGCACGCATTACAACGTTTCCATAAAGTGCATTTCTTTCTCTGATTAACTGGTCCTTCATTTTCTTCCTCCTTAGTACAATAACAAGTATAGGAACATAATATCGTTATATTCTATACTGCCATTATATCAGCCATTTTCAGCAATTAAAAGTACAATCACTCATGTAATATCAAAAACAAAAAAACTGGTTATATCAAAGAAACCGGCTAAGCAGCCAGTTTCTTTGTCTTTTTTATCATTATTACTACATATATGAGTACGATTACATCTGCAATCGGTACTGCAAGCCAGATTGATGATGGTCCGAAAATCACAGGAAGCACGAGTGCGAGTATTCCTGATAGTACAAGTCCTCTTGAAACCGATACTATGAATGAAATACCATCCTTCATGATTGACTGGAAATAGTATGTCGCAAAGATGTTAACATTCATGATTATATATGATGAGCAGTAAGTTCTTAAGATTGCTGGTGCAATTTCAAGTACTTCTTCAGTCGGCGTCATGAAAAGTCTCACGAGAAGATTCGGCTCGAAGAAGATAAACGCATAGAAAATTGCTCCGATTACAATCGTTGAGCTGATTGCGTACTTCATAGTAGGTCCGATTCTCTCCCACTTTCCGGCACCGTAGTTTAATGAAATTATAGGCTGGGCAGCCTGTCCCACAGCGTAAGCACAGCAAAGCGCAAATGAATTAATACTTGATACTACTCCAAGCACTGCAAATGCTGCAGTTCCAAGAAGAAGCGATACTCTAATATTGAATATTGTTGTAAGGATCGCTGATGCAAGATCGAGGAAACAAGGTGCGAAACCTGTCTTAACAACATCTGCAATTTTCTTAAACGGCTCCGTAACCTTAACAAGTCTATATGTATTCTTCTTTTTGAAGAAGTGCGTCATCATTATTGTAAATGTAATGATTCCACCTCCGAATGTTGCAAATCCGGCACCTCTTGCTCCCATATCAAGTCCGAATACGAAGTAAAAATCACCGAAAATATTAAATGCTCCGCCTGTAACAACAGCAGCCGTTGTAAGAAGCGGATCGCCGTCATTTCTTAAAAATGCCGCAAGCATTTCATTTACCATAAAGATGAAAAATGCATACTTCATAGGCTTGAAATATTCAACTGCGCAGTAAAGCACATCAGGATCCTCAGCCCCGAGAAGAATGAGTATTTCTTCTGTAAAAAAGCCGAAAGCACCTGTAAACACAACAGCTATAAATGCTGCAATTCCGATAGCAGTTGTAAAGTACTGATTAGCTTTATTCTTATCGCCGTGTCCCATCCATGTACTGAAATGAATCGATCCCCCGATACCTGTAAGGAGTCCGAGCGAACAGTATGTACACCATATTACAATCGCAACCGAAAGCGATGCACTACCCGCAGGCCCGTGATATCTACCTACACACATCGAGTCTACAATACCGTAAACACTTACTGTAAAAGTGCTGCCAAAAGCCGCAGCAAGATACTTGAAAAAAATCTTCTTAATGTCTCCGTTTAATAAGTCCATAAATACCTCATCTAGTGAAAAATCTAGTATAACATTAATCGTCAAGCCCAAGCTTAGATATAGTTAAGTTGAGTGTTTCAGCATAAATTTTATTCAGACGAAGGTACTCCCGAGTTTCTTCATTTCCCATCATCTCAAAAGCTGCCAGTTCTGCAATCATAAGTGGCTTGATGAATTTCTCAACCATTTCTATACCTTTTTCAGTGAGAGTGATATATTTTGTTTTCTTGTTTTCCTCTGTGCTTGAAAGTGTTACAACTCCTTCTTTTTCAAGACTTTTGAGCGCAGAGTTAATTGTCTGTTTGCTGATTGACCACCACTCGCAAAGGTCTTTCTGTGTTCTGACACTTCCTGCTTCAGCAAGCGCATAAAGAATCCAGAAATCAGACTCTGAAAGTCCGCACATCTTTGCATAATTAGTGTATAATTCGTCTACATCTTTATATGTTTTGTTATATTCAAGTAGCTGCTCATAATATATATCTCTCATGGGCTATCCTCCAAAATAACAATTTAGTCCGATTTCGGATAATTACATAGCCTAGTATAGTCCGATTTCGGACAAATGTCAATAATATTTTTTATTATAAGCTATATTTCTTAAAATGAATTTTCTTCCTTGACAAAATAGTAACAATCTTGTTAGAATAGGAATTGCGGGCTTTTGCCCGGAAGATTTTGACTTATTAAGAATGACCCGATGTAAATAAATATTCACAGTTGATTTACAAGGAGTATTTTAGAAATGGCCAAGATGAAGTTATCCCTTCAGGATAAAATCGAACGTAAGAATCTCTTCTCACTCATGAGCAGCAGTTCTTTCGATCTCATTCAGGAAAACACAAGAGAATTCATGCACCTTATGACTTACTACCGTTGTGCAATGATGGAAGTTGAAACAAAACTCAACGTTCTCAACGAAGAATTCTCACTCATACACGATAGAAATCCAATCAACAGTATCAAGAGCAGACTCAAGGATATTCCGAGCATCATGGAAAAGCTCGAGAGAAGAGGTCTCCCTCATACAATGGATGCTATAGAAAACGATCTTTACGATATCGCAGGTATCAGAGTAGTTTGTAACTTTATTGAAGACGTATACTCAATGGCAGACACGCTTTTAAAGCAGGATGATATTGAACTCTTCCAGATTAAGGACTACATAGAACAGCCAAAGGAAAACGGATACAGAAGCCTTCACCTTATCATTTCTGTTCCAATCTTCCTCGAAAACGAAAAGAAGTACGTAAAGGTTGAAATCCAGCTCAGAACTATCGCTATGGACTGCTGGGCAACACTCGATCATCAGCTCAGATACAAGAAGGATTATATCTTCACAGAAGAAATGTCAAACGAACTTCTTGAATGTGCAAAGCTCAGTGCAGAGCTTGACGCAAAAATGGATGCTCTCAGAAACACTGTTGAGAATCAGTAGTTTAAATTTTACCTGATAAAACAAAAGTGCCAGACAACTTTATGGTTGTCTGGCTTTTTTTGTGCTTAGTTATATTTTAACCTTCAAAATGCTTTGCTACATCCTTTAAGAAATCTCTTATATGGAGATGCTGAGGACACATGTCTTCACACTGTCCGCATTCGATACATTCTGAAGCCTTACCGAAGTTTACAGTAAGATTTGCATAGTAGCCTGACTGAGCAGTCCAAGGCTTATCTTCTCTTTCCTGCATATCTGCGTTATAAAGTGAGAAGTACTGAGGGATTGCAATATTCATAGGGCAGTTCACAACGCAGTATGCACATCCTGTACATGGAATCGCAATTGTGCTGTTGATGATTTCTGCAGCCTTGTGCATCATTTCGATTTCAGCATCAGTGAGAGGCTTGAAATCCTTCATGAATTCAGTGTTCTGGTCAAGCTGTTCGAATGTGCTCATTCCGCTTAAAACCATCTTTACGTTATCAAGAGTCGCTACAAATCTGATTGCCCATTCAGCCGGTGAAACTGAAGAATCCGCTGCCTTGAACATTTCTGCAACTTCTTCAGGAACATCGATCAAAGTACCGCCCTTGATTGGTTCCATAACGAGAACAGGCTTGTTGTGCTTTACGCATACTTCGTAGCACTTTCTTGACTGTACACCGATGCTGTTCCAGTCAAGGTAGTTAATCTGGAGCTGAACTATTTCAATTTCAGGATACTTTGTAAGAATTTCATCAAGAAGTTCAGGACCATCATGATATGAAAAACCTGCAACCTTGATAAGACCTTCTGCCTTCTTTTCCTGAATCCATTCAAAACAGTTCCACTTTTCAAAATTTGGTAAAGATTTTGTGTTTACATCGTGGAGAAGATAATAGTCAAAGTATCCTGCTCCAGTCTTTTCAAGCTGTGCATTGAAAATCTTGTCACGATCTTCAAATGACTTGATCTTATATCCAGGTAATTTTGTTGTTAAAGTATATGTATCTCTTGCGTGTCTTGATGTAAGTGCTTCTTTTGTAGCTTCCTCACTCTTTCCTCCGCAGTACATCCAGGCAGTATCAAAATATGTAAATCCCTTTTCAATAAAAGTATCCACCATCTTTTTCATCTGCTCGATATCGATTTTTCCTGGGTCATTCGGGTCGAGTGACGGAAGTCTCATAAGGCCAAATCCGAGTTTCTTTGCCATATATATTCTCCTTTCAAAACTATATAAGACATATAATCAGTCTACGGAAAACACCGCAACCGAAAGCATTGTTATATTAGGTAGATTCTACCATAAAAAACGAAGAATGCCAATTGGCATTCTTCGTTACAGATACAAATATATAAAACTGTATTTGCTTATTTATAAACTACTGCCTGCCATGCCTTGAGTACATATGGGTTAGTATTTTCAGGGACATTGTTTAATACAGGCTTGAGTTCTCCAAAGCATACATTTTTTGAAAGAGCTACTTCATTGTCAGTCATATTTACTGCAACCATAACCTTTTCACCGTCAAGGTTACGTTCGTAAACCATAGCTTCTTCTGTACCGCAGTCAACTCTTACGAAATCTCCGTAAAGAATTGCAGGTGAATCCTTTCTGAGTGCAATTGCTGCCTTGTAGAAGTTGAATACTGAATCAGGATCCTTGAGCTGATCTTCAACATTGATTTCGTCCTTGTTATCGATTACTTCAATCCAAGGAGTTCCTGTAGTGAAACCTGCGTTGTCACCTGATGTCCACTGCATTGGTGTACGTGCATTATCTCTTGAACGATACTTTAAGTTTTCAAGTGCATCTTCTACACTGATTCCAGCTTCATCAACAGCATACTTATAATAATTGAAGGCATCAACGTCACGATAGTGATCCATTGAGTCAAAGTATGCGTTGATCATGCCGATTTCTTCGCCCTGATATACAAATGGTGTACAGAGCATAGTAAATTCGAGAGCAGCGAGGAGCTTAGCTGATCTTTCTCTGAATTCCGGACTATCATTTCCGAATCTTGAAACAGGTCTTGGAAGGTCATGATTACCCCAGAACCAGCTGTTCCATCCACCGCCTGCAGGAAGCTGTGTCATCCATCTTTCGATAACATCATAAACCTGAGCTGCAGTAAATGGCACGATATCCCACGCACCGTCAGGACCGAAATCGAGTTCATCGTGTTCGAACTGGTGGTTCATGCTGAGCTTGTGCTGATCTTCTGCTACCATGAGAAGTGTTTCTTCGATGTCGGATGCTGAGCATTCTCCTACTGTAACGATGCTTCTAGGAGTGAAGATTCTTTCGTTCATTTCACGAAGAACATCATGCATTGTTGGCTGATTTGTGAAGAAAGGTCTTCCCTTTACATAGTCTGCAGCATCATCCGGAGCATCAGGGAAATTCTGATCCTTACCGATTGTATTGATAGTATCCATACGGAAACCTGCAACACCCTTATCAACCCAGTAATTGATAATCTTATATACTTCTTCTCTCATTTCCTGACATTCCCAGTTGAGGTCAGGCATCTTCTTAGTATAGAGTCTTAAGTAATACTGATCTGTAGTCTCATCGTATTCCCATGCAGGTTCGTTGAAATATCCTCTCCAGTTGTTTGGAGGAAGTCCGCCTTCCTTACCGTCCTTCCAAACATAGAAGTTTCTGTAAGGGTTGTCCTTTGATTTCTTTGATTCCTGGAACCACATATGCTGATCTGATGTATGGTTGAATACGAGGTCCATCATAATCTTGATACCACGCTTGCCGAGTTCTTCAGCAAGTTCATCCATGTCTTCCATAGTACCGAATTCAGGATGAATCTGATAATAGTCGCTTACATCATAACCATTATCGTCATTTGGTGATGCATATACAGGGCAGAGCCATACCATGCCAACGCCAAGTTCCTTAAGGTAATCAGCCTTTTCAATGATGCCTCTTAAATCGCCGATACCATCGCCGTTTGAATCTTTAAAGCTTCTTGGATATATCTGATAAATAACGGTTTCTTTCCACCATTCTTTCTTGATTTCTGCCATAATAAACCTCCGTAAAAAACAAATAATCCTATATTTATAATAGCAACAGCATACACGAAATGCAAGAAAAACAAAAGACATCCTACCGGATGTCTTTTCATTTTGGTGCGCGATGAGGGACTTGAACCCCCACGGTCGCCCGCCAGATCCTAAGTCTGGTGCGTCTGCCAATTCCGCCAATCGCGCATATTAAATATAGAGGACCTTGATAAACAAGGTCCATGTGGTGGAGAATAAGGGGTTCGAACCCTTGACCCCCTGCGTGCAAGGCAGGTGCTCTCCCAGCTGAGCTAATTCCCCATATCAAATTTACTTCTTTATTTTACTAATTATTTGTTTACATGTCAAGAAAAATAATTGATTTTATGTAAGTCAAACACAAATTATAAGATGAATAAAAAAAAGAGAGCTAAATGCTCTCTTAAAAACTGGTGACCCCACCGGGACTCGAACCCGGGTTACCGCCGTGAAAGGGCGATGTCTTAACCACTTGACCATGGGGCCAGAAAAAACCGGCAACGTCCTACTTTCCCAGGCAGCTTCCCGCCAAGTATCATCAGCGCTAAGGAGCTTAACTACTGTGTTCGAGATGGGAACAGGTGTGGCCTCCTCGCTATTGTCACCGGATTCCTTTT
>SVCW01000059.1 GCA_015058155.1 Clostridiales bacterium
CCCGAAATCATATGATTTGACGTAAGTTTAAGGATGATATAACTTGCGAGAAGCAGCACTGAAAATGCCTGGAGCATGAATCTCCATCCCCGCTTCGCAGGGTTTCTGTCTGCAATTCCTCCGAGTACAGGCTGAATAAGTGTTGCGGTTACGCCTGCAAGCCCCGATAAAAGCCCGATTGTGCCTGTTCCCACACCTATTTCATAAAGATATGTATTTATACTACCCGATGAAACACAGCAGATAGCCCAGAAAAGGCCCTGAAGAGTACAATATTTAATTAATAAAGTCTTTCTGTTCATAAGTCACCATTTCCTTGATTAATTAATAATAGTATACCCTCAGGGCCCATATAAAATCTACATAAATATGTTGCAAATAAGATATGTAATAAATCCGCATATCCAGGCAACCACACACTGCATTACAACAACGTAAACTGCCCATTTTGAACCGAGTTCACGCTTGATTGAAGCAACTGCCGCAACACAAGGAGTGTAAAGAAGCGAGAATACGAGAAGTGCTGCTGCTGATGCCGGAGACATCATAGCAGTAATCATTTCTGTTGTACCGTAAAGAACTGAAAGTGTTGCAACTACACTTTCCTTTGCCATAAATCCTGTCACGAGTGCAGTAGGGATTCTCCAGTCACCGAGTCCGAGCGGTGCAAAAATCGGAGCAATCCATCCTGATAGAACTGCGAGTACACTTTCTTCCGGATTTTCTGTCATTGTAAATGACATATCGAAGTTTTCAAGGAACCATACTACGATAGTCGCAATAAAGATAACCGTAAATGCTCTTGAAAGGAAGTCCTTCGCCTTGTCCCAGAGAAGCATTCCTACATTCTTAGCTCCCGGCATTCTGTAATTCGGAAGTTCCATGACAAAAGGTACCGGTGCACCCTTGAAAGATGTTCCCTTCATGATGAGTGCCACGAGAATTCCTACTACAATTCCAAGGACATAAAGTCCGATCATGATAAGCGCTTCGTATTTAGGGAAGAACACATCAACAAAGAATGCGTAAATCGGAAGTTTTGCCGAACAGCTCATAAACGGAGTCAGAAGGATTGTCATCTTTCTGTCTCTTTCTGACGGTAAAGTACGGCTTGCCATAACGCCCGGTACTGTACAACCAAATCCTATAAGCATCGGAACAATACTTCTTCCCGAAAGACCGAGTTTACGTAAAAGTTTATCCATTACAAACGCAACTCTTGCCATATATCCGCTGTCTTCCAGAATCGACAGGAAGAAGAAAAGCGTGATGATAGTCGGGAGGAAATTGAGAACACTTCCGACACCATTGAAGATACCGTCTATTACAAGACCATAGAGTGCTTCACTCACACCCGCAGAAATGAGGATGTTTGAAACAAGATTTGTGAGTCCTGCCACGATAATTTCAAGTGCTGCCGAAAGCCATGCACCGACAACATTGAATGTAAGCCAGAAAACAAGTCCCATGATTCCTATAAACGCAGGAATTGCCGTATGCTTTCCTGTGAGAATTGTATCTATTTTTCTGCTTCTTGCATGTTCTTTACTTTCCTTAGGTTTTACAACCGTCCTTGAGCAGATTTTTCTTATAAAGCTGAATCTCATATCAGCAATTGCCGCAGCGCGATCAAGACCTGTTTCTTCTTCCATCTGAACGATAATGTGTTCTATCATTTCTTTTTCGTTCATTGAAAGGCCGAGAGAACTGATGATAAGGCAGTCACCTTCCGCAATCTTGCTTGCCGCAAATCTGATAGGAATTCCCGCTGCATCTGCATGGTCTTCAATCAGATGCATGATTCCGTGAAGACATCTGTGAACTGCTCCACCCTTTTCGTCCTTATCACAGAAATCGAGTCTTCCCGGTCTTTCCTGATACTTTGCAACGTGAATCAGGTGATCTACGAGTTCGTCAATACCTTCGTTCTTTGCTGCAGAAATCGGAACTACAGGAATTCCGAGCGCTGATTCGAGTTCGTTAACGAGAATAGATCCTCCATTTTCACGAACTTCGTCCATCATATTGAGCGCAAGCACCATAGGCATTTCAAGCTCAATAAGCTGCATTGTGAGATAAAGGTTTCTTTCTATATTTGTTGCATCAACGATATTGATGATTCCTTTTGGTTTTTCATTTAAAAGAAATTCTCGAGTTACGATTTCTTCACTGCTGTACGGTGACATTGAGTAAATGCCCGGAAGGTCAGTAACAAGTGTATTCTGATGTCTTTTTATCGAACCGTCTTTTCTGTCTACTGTAACGCCCGGGAAATTACCGACATGCTGGTTTGCACCTGTCAGCTGATTGAAAAGTGTAGTCTTACCGCAATTCTGATTTCCTGCAAGCCCGAATGTAAGAAGCTCTCCTTCAGGGAGTGGATGCTCGTCAGCTTTTGTGTGGTACTTTCCGCCTTCACCGAGTCCCGGATGAAGAGTCTTGTCTCCTATTTTAAGAAGCTCTTCATTGTGATAACCGCCCGAAATATCTCTGTCTCTGACATTATCAATTTCAATTTCCGCTGCATCGGCAATTCTTAGCGTAAGCTCATATCCGTGTATTTCAATTTCCATAGGGTCACCCATAGGTGCAAGCTTTACCATTGTAACATCAACACCCGGGATTATACCCATATCAAGAAGATGCTGGCGAAGCGATATTTCGCCACCTACCGAAAGAACTGTCGCACTCTTCCCGATTGGTAATTCATTAAGTCTCATAAATAATCTCCTGTTTTTCTTTTACGCCATCTGACCGGCCTCTACTATGTTAGCATAAAGTAACTATTTTCGCAAGTAAGCCACCGCTAATCAACTTGATTTTTTTGAAGAAATAGTGTATTGTAAATAGGCGATATATGAAATATTACGCGCCTCTGGGCGCGACTTTTTATGGAAAGGATTTAACCATGAGACTCAGAAAAGAAAACGATTTAATGCACGAAGACGAAATCATACTTGTTGCCCAGGTTTCAGACGCTCTCGCTCACCCGGCAAGAATCAAGATTTATCAGTATATCATGCAGTGCAATAAAGATAGAGTAAACGTTTGTAATAAAGACGTAGTTGCTGCTTTTGATTATTCACAGGCAACTATCTCACAGCACATCAAGAAGCTTGTCGAAGCAGATCTCGTTCAGATCAAGAAGATCGACAAGTGCTCAATGTATTACGCAAACATCGGAAAACTCATGAAGTATCTCGATGCTACAAGAAAATTCTCAACATTCCAGGCATAAACCATAAGGAGGAGCTATGGCAACTCATGTAAACGACTTCGGTACAGGCTCCGTCAAAAAGAGAATTCTCTCGCAGGCTATTCCTCTTATGATGGCTCAGGCCGTACAACTTCTTTACAATGTAGTCGACAGAATTTATATAGGACATCTCAAAGACATTGGAGATATTGCGATGACAGGCCTTGGAATCACATTCCCTGTTATCGTTATAATCGCATCCTTCACAAGCCTCTACGGAAGCGGCGGTACTGTACTCTTCTCGATTGAAAGAGGGCGCGGTAACAAAGAAGAAGCGGAAAAGATTCTCGGAAATGTTGTTGCACTTCATTTAGTATCTGCAATTGTACTTTTCCTTTTCTGCTATCTCCTGAAAAGGCCGATTCTTTATCTTTTCGGTGCGAGTGACCAGTCGATTATATATGCCGATCAATATATCAGAATATACCTTTTCGGCACACTTTTCTCAATGCTCAGCACGGGGCTCAACGGCTTCATAAACGCACAGGGACATCCTCGCGTAGGCATGATGACAACAATCATCGGAGCGATTGTAAACATAATTCTCGACCCGGTATTTATTTTCCTTCTCAAAATGGGAGTAGCCGGAGCCGCTGTGGCTACTGTACTCAGCCAGGCAGTTTCAGTAATATGGGTTCTTCACTACCTTTTAAGTTACGATACAGAACTCCGTATTAAAAAAGAATATGTTACTATCGATGGCAGACGCACAAAAGAAATCGTCACACTCGGATTCCCGGGTTTCGTGATGCAGGCAACGGGCGGACTCGTGCAGATAGCATCAAACAATCAGCTCCAGATTTATGGCGGCGATATGTATGTAACTATTTTCACAATCCTGAACTCAATCCGTGATATCATCCAGCTACCTGTATACGCACTCACAAGCGGTGCATCTCCTGTTCTTGGTTATAACTACGGTGCAGAAAAATACGAAAGAGTAAAGGAAGCTATCCGCTTCACTACTGTTTTTTCAGGTCTTTATACAATAGTAGCGTGGTTAATAATAGTATTTGAGCCGCATTTATTCATGGGAATGTTCTCAAACAATCCTATTACAATCG
>SVCW01000016.1 GCA_015058155.1 Clostridiales bacterium
TCCTCCTTTGATATGACTTGCGGTTGGGGAACCACATTTATCATAACACTGGAGGTTTTTTACTTGAAGCTAAAGCTTTCTTATTCCCCCTGCATAGCAGGGGGTTTATTCACGCTTAAAGCAACAAAAATAAAGCGGACACTACGAAAATGTCCGCTTTTAAAGTTTTACTTCTTTAAGAATGCTCTAAGCAGTTCTTCCACAAGATCATCTCTTTCAATATGTCTTATAATATTTCTGGCATTGTTATGACTTGTGATATATGAGGGGTCTCCTGAAAGAATGTATCCTACCATCTGGTCGATAGCATTATAACCCTTTTCATCAAGTGCTTCATAAACAGCCTTAAGGATATCTTCTGTTGTCTGAAGTTCAGCTTTTTCGTTTGAATTAAAAAGAATCGTGTTTCTATCCAAAGTATTTCCCCTCCTTCTCTAATTTAATATAATTATACACATTGTTGCATTAAAGCACAACAGTATTTGTTTTATTTAATGATTTTGTAATAATCAATTAAATAATTATTAATTAAATAAGAGTCTTTGCCACTTCAAATGCATCCTGAACCTTTGAAGGATCCTTAGCTCCAGCCTGTGCCATGTCAGCCTTTCCGCCGCCACCGCCGCCTGCTGCTGCTGCAATCTTCTTAATCATGTTTCCAGCGTGGTATCCCTTTTCAAGGAGATCATCACTTACTGAAACCATAAATGTAACCTTACCGTCATTGATAGCAGCAAGTACAAGAATTACGCCCTTAGCTTCCTTCTTAACATCATCTGAAATAGTTCTTAAATCATTGATATCAGCACCTTCAAATGACTTCATGAGAAGCTTAACGCCATTAATTTCTTCGGCATTTGCAAGCATATCCTGAGCAACATTGCCCATGTCAGCCTTCTTGATTTCTTCAAGTTCCTTCTTGAGAGCCTTGAGTTCTTCGTTCATATTAGCAATTCTCTGGAGAAGTACTGTAGGGTTAGTCTTTAAGATTTCTGAAGCTTCCTTGATAACTGCTTCTGATTCGTTAGCCTTATTAAGAACATCGCCGCCTGTTACAGCTTCGATTCTTCTTACGCCTGCAGCAACACCTGATTCTGAAACGATCTTGAATGAACCGATCTGTCCTGAGTTAGCAACATGTGTACCACCGCAGAGTTCCATTGAGAAATCGCCTACTGATACTACTCTTACTGTATCACCGTACTTTTCTCCGAAGAGAGCTGTAGCACCTGCATCAACAGCATCCTGCATTGACTTTTCTTCAGTTACAACAGGAATGAATTCTAAAATCTTTTCATTTACAATCTGTTCAACCTTCTTTAAGTCTTCTGCTGAAATTGCTTCAAAGTGGCTGAAGTCAAATCTGAGACCGTCTGCAGTTACGCTTGAACCAGCCTGTGCAACGTGATCTCCGATAACTTCCTTAAGAGCCTTGTGGAGAAGATGTGTTGCAGTATGGTTTCTTGCAGTTGCATTTCTATTGTAGATGCAGATTTCGAGTTCAGCTACATCACCAACTTTGATTTCACCGCTTACAACTTCAATCTTATGTGAGAAAACATTATGATTCTTAGTTACTTCAACAACCTTAGCTTCAAATCCGTCGCCCTTGATTGTTCCAACGTCAGCAGCCTGTCCACCACTTTCTGCATAGAAAGGAGTCTGGTCGAGAACGATTCTTGCTGTTTCTCCTTCGCTTGCGATTGTAACTGAATCCTTACCAACGTAAATTGACTTAACTATACCCTTTCCGGCTACGTTTGTATAACCAGTGAAAACTGTATCGTCTTCTTCAGCACCTGCACTTGCTTCCTTCCAGCCTTCGTCGTCATCTGACTTACGAGCTGCTCTTGCCTGTTCCTTCTGATGCTGCATGTTTTCGTTGAATCCTTCAACGTCTACGATACAACCTTCTTCTTCAAGGATTTCCTGTGTAAGTTCGATCGGGAATCCATAAGTATCGTAAAGCTTGAATACCTTATCTCCTGAAAGAACCTTTGAGCCTGACGCCTTGAGTTCTTCAATGTATTCAGCAAGAATGTTTGTACCCTGGTCAATTGTTGCAGCAAACTTATCTTCTTCGATTGTAAGAATCTTATAGATATAGTCTTCCTTTTCCTTGAGTTCAGGATAAGCTGTATATGATGATTCAATTACCTTCTTTGATAATTCTGCAAGGAACTTTCCTTCGATTCCGAGGAGCTTGCCATGTCTAGCTGCTCTTCTTAAGAGTCTTCTTAAAACATAGCCTCTACCTTCGTTTGAAGGCATGATTCCGTCACTGATCATGAATGTTACTGATCTGATATGGTCTGTGATAAGTCTGATTGATACGTCAGTCTTAGCCTTTCCGTCCATGTATTCAACGCCGGCTTTATCAACCACTGCGTTTAATACCATTCTGATTGTGTCAATATCAAAGATTGAATCTACGCCCTGCATGATACAAGCAAGTCTTTCAAGACCCATACCAGTATCGATATTCTTATGTTCGAGATTGCTGTAGCTTCCGTCTTCTTCCTTTGAGAACTGTGTGAATACGTGGTTCCAGAATTCAAGATATCTGTCGCAGTCACATCCTGGCTTGCAGTCTTCCTTACCGCATCCGTATTCTTCACCTCTGTCAAAATAGATTTCTGAACAAGGTCCGCATGGTCCAAGACCAATTTCCCAGAAGTTATCGTCCTTACCAAGTCTTACAATCTTGTTAGGATCAATACCGATTTCATTTTTCCAGATTTCAAATGCTTCGTCGTCGTCTTCATATATAGTTGCCCAGATTTTATCTTCAGGCATCTTGAGAACCTGGGTGATGAATTCCCATCCCCATCTCAATGATTCGTGTTTGAAATAATCTCCAAATGAGAATGAACCAAGCATTTCAAAGAATGTACCGTGACGTGCTGTATAGCCTACATTCTCAATGTCACCTGTTCTTATACATTTCTGGCATGTTGTCATTCTCTTGGCCGGTGGCACTTCAGTACCTGCAAAGTACGGCTTGAGTGGTGCCATTCCGCTGTTTATAATGAGAAGACTCTTATCTCCTGGAGGCGGAACGAGTGAAAAGCTTTCGTGTCTGTAATGTTCCTTCTTTTCTGCATAGAAACTAAGGAATAATTCTCTTATTTCGTTTAAACCTAGTTTTTCCATATGTATTCCTCCTAAAATTAATGTAGGCTTATTCAATAAATTATACCACAATAGATAGCGCTTTAAAAGCAAAAAATAGTGCGAAATCCACAAAAAGTGTGAAAATTTCGCACATTATTTGACGTATTTTTATTCGAATTTAATAATTGTTTAGTACATCATTTCTCTTCCGATAGATTTGATTGCTCGGCCAAGTTCCTTTGAAACACCTGAAAGCTCATCAGCCGCTTTTCTCATTCCTTCTTCGATTTCACAAGACTTCTTCTCAGGCATCATCATATACATTGCAGCACCAACCATACCGCCAACAAGAGCTATGCCTAATACACTCTTACTCATATCCATTATAATATCTCCTTTACTTTTTTATTATAGTGTGTCCAAAGTATGTAGAAAATATGATACAATAATATATAATATGAGTGTGAAAAGACTCCTTAAATGTACAGTGCACGCTCACTTATTTTTAAGGATAAAGGTGTAATAATGAAAACTGTAAAACTCGGAAAAACTAATATTGAAGTAAGTGAAGTCGGTTTTGGTGTACTCACAATGGGAAAATCTCAGATGAACCTTCCTGTATCTGAAGGAAGCAGTCTGATTGAATATGCGATTGAACGTGGAATCAATTTTTTTGATACTGCAGAGTACTATGAAACATATAATTATATGGCGAAGCCTTTTTCTAAAACTAATAAAGATCTGGTATTATCAACTAAGTCGTATGCTGAAACAAAAGAAGATATGTTCAATGCTGTAGAACAGGCAAGAAAGGCTTTAAATCGCGATGTAATCGATATTTTTATGATGCATGAAGTCAGAGGTATGAATGATTTCAACAATCGTGTAAGCGCTTATGATGAGCTTATGAGACTTAAAGCTCTTGGCATAATCAAAGCCATTGGTGTGTCTACACATCATGTTGATATGGCTGAAGCTGCAGCTTCAATGGACTACGTCGACATAGTCTTCCCTCTTATTAATTTCAAAGGTCTTGGAATCAGAAAAGGAAATGTTTTCGGTACAGCGGATGAAATGGCATGTGCTATCAGGAAGTGTTCTGATGCCGGTAAAGGTCTGTATGCTATGAAGGCTTTCGGTGGTGGCAATCTTACAGGTTATTATCAGCAGGCACTTGATTATGTATACGGTCTACCGGGAATCGAATGCGTTATGCTTGGTTTTGGTAAAAAGAAGGAAATTGATGATATATGTGATTATCTTGACGGAAAAATGTCAAAAGATTATGTTCCGGATATTTCAAAGAAAAGAATTCACATAGATCAGGGTGACTGCGAAGGCTGTGGTGCATGCATGCGTAAATGTCCTAACGGTGCTATATTCTGGGATCCTGAAAATGGTCTTGCTAGAGTTAATCCAGATAAATGTCTTACTTGTGGATACTGCGCTCCCGTCTGCCCTGTAAGAGCTATTATAATGTATTAACAATAAAATATTATGGTAAATAAAAGGCTTCGATTATTTTCGAAGCCTTTAATGTTTATAATACTTTAATTATTCGTCCGCCACCAATTACAATATCTCCATCGTAAAGTACAAGTGACTGACCCGGAGTCATAGCACGCTGAGGGTTTTCAAACATTACCATAACTGTCCCCTGTTCATTTCCTTTTAATACTTTAGCACGCGCTCTCGGTGCCGCATATCTGATTTTACCTGTCAGTTCTTTGCCTTCGAGATCTGATGGAATATCACTTCCATCTGTTTCAGCAAAGAAAAGCCTGTCAATTATCACGTTTGTCTTTAATAATTCTTCGTTTTCCCCTAAAACAACAGTATTATTATCAGGATTTAGTTCTGTTACAAAAGCAGGTTTACCGAGTGCTATACCAAGACCTTTTCTCTGACCGATAGTATAATTGACTACTCCTTTATGTTTACCAAGTACTGTTCCTTCTCTGTTAATAAAGTTTCCTTCTTTCAAAGTGAGGAGTTTACCTGTATTTCCAGTCCAGTCATCAATAAAATCGCCATGTGTTCTGTTATTTTCTATAAAACATATTTCCTGGCTGTCTTTCTTATCAGAGTTTGACATACCCATATTTTCAGCAATTTCTCTGATCTTATCTTTATCACTAAATGAGGCAAGAGGAAATACTACCCTTTTAACAACTTCCTGCGGAAGTCTGTAAAGCATATATGACTGGTCTTTTTTACTTGAACTAGCTTTGATATATGACTTTCCTGATTCATTATCAGTATAAGTATCTGCATAATGGCCTGTTGCAATATAGTAAGCACCAACTTCATTTGCAGCATCAATGAGTAGTCTGAACTTGATTGAAGGATTACATACTATACAAGGATTTGGTGTGCGGCCGTCAAGATACTCATTAACAAAGTCACTTACTACTATTTCGTTAAATAATTGCTTAACATCTTTATAAATGGAATATCTATTTTCGACTGTAACTGTTGGAATTTCAGGCTTTACAGCCTTATATGCTTCTGTTAATGCTTTTAATGCTGCGATACGTCCTTCTTCTCCATCATGATGAATATTAAAGTAAAGTCCGTATACTTCATAACCTTTTTCAAGCAATAACAAAGCAGCGGTTGTACTGTCTACACCGCCGCTTATACCCAGAACTATTTTATTTTTATCAAGATTGATATTCATAAAAGTTCCCTTGTTCTAAAACTAATTATTCTTCTTCAGGAATATCGTGATCGTCCTCATCTGCGTTTGGATCGAAGCCTTCAAGTCCTGCATAAGTCTTTCCATTCTTCTGTGCATAATCATAGATAGCGCACTTGATTGCATGGTCTGCAAGAACTGAACAGTGAACCTTCACTGGTGGAAGTCCGCCAAGTTCGTCGATAATCTGCTTGTTTGTGATAGCAAGAGCTTCGTCAATTGTCTTTCCGATAATCATAGTAGTTGCCATTGATGATGAAGCAATAGCACTTCCGCAACCGAAAGTCTTGAACTTAGCATCAACGATTACTTCGTCTTCTACCTTGATTGTGATCATCATCATATCGCCGCAAACAGGGCTTCCATAAGTACCTGAACCATCAGGATTTTCAATTTCGCCAACATTTCTAGGATTCATGAAATGATCCATTACTGTATCGTTATAAAGTGCCATATTACTACCAACCTTTCTTTTCGTTAACTGATGAAATTCCTCTTAAAGTAGTTACAATCTTTACGAGGCTTTCTACTACGTAGTCAATATCTTCCTTAGTTGTAAAGTCACCAACAGTGAATCTTAATGTTCCGTGAATCTTTTCAACAGGAATTCCGAGTGCTGTAAGTACGTGTGAAGGTACAAGTGAAGTTGATGAACATGCTGATCCAGTTGATACTGAAATACCCATTGAGTCAAGCATGAGAAGCATAGCTTCACCTTCGATATATTCAAAAGTAATATTAGCATTACCCGGATGTCTGTAGTCCATAGTTCCGTTTACGTAAGTATCAGGAATCTTTGCGAGTACTTCTTCGATGAGATAGTTTCTGAGAGTGCTGCAGTGCTTAACGTGTTCTTCGTAGTTTGCCTTAGCAAGTTCTGCTGCCTTACCGAAACCTACGATACCAGGAAGATTTTCTGTACCTGCTCTTCTCTTGTTTTCCTGAGCTCCGCCGTGGAGATAATTTGAAATCTTAACTCCGCGTCTGATATACATACCACCGATTCCCTTAGGACCGTAAATCTTATGTGATGACATTGACATGAGGTCAATATTCATGTCCTTAACGTCGATTTCAACATTTCCAAGAGCCTGTACAGCATCTGTATGGAATGTGATACCGTGCTTCTTTGCGATTTCACCGATTTCCTTGATCGGCTGAACTGTACCGATTTCGTTGTTTACCATCATTACACTGATAAGGATTGTCTTATCTGTAATTGCAGCTTCAAGCTCTTCAAGGCTTACTCTACCGTCAGGACCGATTCCGAGGTAAGTAACTTCGAATCCTCTCTTTTCGAGGAATTCACATGAGTGAAGCATAGCGTGATGTTCAATCTTAGTTGTGATAATATGATTTCCCTTATCCTTCATTGCATCAGCAACTCCGAATACAGCCCAGTTATCACTTTCAGTACCACCTGCACTGAAGAAAACTTCTGCAGGATTAGCATTTATAAGTTCAGCTACCTTAGCTCTTGCAGCATTGATAGCTTCCTTTGATTCAAGACCTCTAGTGTAGATACTTGAAGGGTTTCCGAAACTTTCTGTGAAATATGGAAGCATAGCGTCTAAAACTTCCTTTTTAACCGGCGTAGTAGCCGAATAATCCATGTAAACCTGTCGCATATTGTGCTCCTTTGCCTTCATTAAAAATAACCACTTTTTATTATACCAAACTTTACTAAAGTTTAAACATATTTTTAATCGTTTTTTATTCTATTAATTCAAATTTTGACAAAAATATTCTATCTCCTTCATCAAGCAGTACTACATGATATCTTCCCGAAGTTCTGTACTCACCTTCCGGACTACGCATATCCCACACTATTTCTGCTTCATATGATATGTACCCCATAAAACTTGATTTTAACTCAATGTCTTCAAAACTCATTTTAATTACACGATCAAAATCAGTATCAATATGGTCATCAAAGCTTTCAATATCTTCTGTAATAATAGGATAAGTTTCAAAATCCAGCAATTTATTGTATGTTTCTTCTTTTGATACCATGCCGAAATAATAATCCTGAAGAACGCTTGTCCTCTCTATCAGAAGTGATTTCAGTATATCTTCTTTAAGCACAGATCCGGCTCCCGGTAAAATCGATAATACAATAATGATTATTGAAGGTATTATCAGGAAATTGTAATTATTTAATTTTCGTGTCATATCTTTCCTCACTTTATTAATATGACACAATTTTAAAATATAAAAGACGAGAAATATGTAATTTCCCGCCTTACAAAATGCCAATTTTACTTTAATTTTCGACTTATTAATTATTTTCAGGATCTACAAACTCGATATTATCAAGCTGTGATTTAAGATTTGCCTTAAAAGCATCAATATATGCACGTCTTAATAATTTCTGTTCTTCAGCTTCTTCAGGCGTAAGTCCTTCATTCTTTGATTTTTTTGAAAGAACATTAATTCTGTCAATCATTTCCTGTGTAATCATTTCCTAAATCTCCTTTTTGATATAACTTATAATATCATACAAAAGCAGATTCAGGCAAGTTGTATGTATTACTTTCTTTCAAGTCTGAGTTTGTCAGCAATAATTGCAATGAACTCACTGTTTGTAGGCTTACCCTTATCTTCCGCAACAGTGTAACCGAATAAATTGTTGATAGTTTCAAGCTTTCCCCTGTTCCATGCAACCTCTATAGCGTGTCTTATAGCACGTTCTACCCTGCTTGGAGTTGTATTGTTGCGTTTTGCAATTGCAGGATAAAGCTCTTTTGTAACAGCAGAAAGAAGGTCCATATCTTCAACTACCATAGTAATGGCATCTCTCAGATACTGATATCCTTTAATGTGTGCAGGTACGCCTATTTCATGAATCATATTTGTTATATCAATCTCTAAATCAGTGTTCTTCGTATATCCATTCTTTAAAGGTGACTTGTTACCTGACGGCTGAAGATACTGTTTCTCAGTTCCTGCGAGCTGCCTTATTCTTTTATATAAAATGTCAAGATTGAATGGTTTTACAACATAATACTCTGCACCAAGATCAATTGCCTTTTGAGTAATTGATTCTTGTCCGACGGCAGAAAGAACGATTACCTTCGGATATTGTGTAAGCTCTGTACTGTTAACTGTTTCAAGAACACCCAGTCCGTCAAGGTGCGGCATAATCATGTCAAGCACAAGAACTTCAGGCAGAGACTTTTTAATCTGTTCAACAGTGTCGATACCGTCATGTGATATAAATGAAATATCTATATCATTCTTATCAGAAAAGTAATCAGATAATATTTCACAGAAATCTCTGTTGTCATCAGCAATACCAAGCTTAATTCTACTCAATATAATTCCCCTCCTTAATCAATAATCGAGTCTGTTTACAATTTCAGTATATTTAAGTCAATACTTATATTCAAGGTCAATTTTCCGCATTATCTCCATGAATTCGACAAAATTCGACAAAAGTATATTTCTTGACGAAACGAAACACATTATATATCATATTGTTATAATAATATGCAAGGAGGAACATCAATGTTCTACGAAAAAGTACAGAATTCAGCAGAGTTTATTAAATCAAGAACAAAGCACAACCCTACTATCGGTATTATACTTGGAAGCGGACTCGGAGCTCTTGTTGATTTAATTGAAGATAAAGATATTATTCCATATAAAGAGATACCCGGTTTTCCGGTAGGAAGTCTTGCAGGACATGCAGGCGAGCTTGTACTTGGAAAACTCGGAGGACAGACTGTAATCTGTATGAGCGGCAGATTCCATTACTATGAAGGTTTTACTATGAAAGAAGTTACTTACCCTGTCTTTGTAATGAAAATGCTCGGAGTTGAGAATCTTATCGTTACTAATGCCTGTGGAGCTATTAATAAGGAATTCAAGCCTGGCGATCTCATGATTATTACGGACTACATCAATATTCTTGGTGTTAATCCTTTAATCGGACCAAATGATGAAAGATTCGGTCCTAGATTCCCTGATATGTCAGAAGCTTATTCAAAGGAACTTATAGCAAAAGCTGAAACTGTTGCTGATAATCTCGGAATAGATTACAAGCACGGAGTATATGCTCTCTTTAATGGTCCTTGTTATGAAACTGCTGCAGAAATCAGAGCTTTTGCGGCTATGGGTGCTGATACTGTAGGAATGTCAACAGTACCTGAAACTACAGTAGCAAATTATCTTGGAATCAAAGTATTCGGCCTTTCATGCATTACAAACATGGCAACAGGTATAGCAACAGTTAAACATAGTCATGAAGAGGTTTTAAAGACTGCAAACGAAGCAAGTGAAAAGCTTTGCAGATGGGTAAAAGAATTAATTATTAACTGGTAACAGTAATAAAAGGCAGGATTACATTTCCTGCCTTTCGTTTGTTTTATTTATCTTTATTTCTTAAAGGAAATTCCAGACCAAGTTCATCAGGATGGAATCTAGGGCATACATTTTCTGTAGAAATGATTACTGAGGCAGCGAGCATAGTTCCGATTTCGACAGCTTCAGCAAGTGTTTTACCATAAGTAAGTCCGCTCGCTACACCGGCGCAGAAAGCATCTCCAGCTCCTGTTGTATCAAGAACCTGAACATTTCGTGCCGGACAAAAACCACTATTACCATTACAGTCAGCATAAACAGCTCCGTCTCCGCCGAGAGTAACTACCATAGCCGGGAATTTTGCTTTTACTACCCTGTCTCTTATTATTTCCTCCATTTCTTCCGTACTCTTATCGGAATAATCGTTAAGGAAAAGCATGCCAGCTTCCTGCTTATTACATATAAAGCAGTCGTATCTCTGAATGAGATCTCTACGCTCTGAGGCGATTGACATGTTTGAAACCAGAGCATACTTTTTGATTCTGTACTTATCTGCAAGGTCAAGAGCTTTCTTTACTACCGGAATCTCCATATCACACTCAAGCACAAGAGAATCGGCTTTTGAAAATATTTCATCGCCCTGTTCTTCAAGTATGTCAAGAAAAGGATTTGTATCAGGACGCTTTGAAATTGAGCCTGCTACATCGCCGTTTGCATCAAATACAGCAAGCCAGATTCCCATTCCGTCAGGCTTTACGCGTACATAATCAGTATTTACTTTGTGATTTTTAAGTTTGTTAAGTACGTCTGTGCCAAGCGGTGTATCATCAACTATACCGACATAAGTCGGACGCAGTTCCATATTTGCAATGTCTTCCACAACATTTCTTGCTACTCCACCGTGTATGTACTTTACCTGTCCTACATTTCTTCCGTCAGGAATATATGCTCCATCAGGAAAGCCTTTAATATCTACGAATGATGTACCGATTACTACTATACTCATGTAATTCTCCGTTTTCTTATCTTTAGTAGGTTCGATTCCAAGTAAGTTCCAATTCATAGTATTTCGTTCCTTTCTACATGCTATTAAACACATTATATCATTTTATTTATAAAAAAAACAGGAGCTAAATGCTCCTGTACATCTTTTATTCTGCTGCTTCCAGCATGTTCTCAATAAATATTCCGTATCCTCTTGTCGGGTCATTTACAAGAACATGTGTAACAGCACCTATCAGTTTTCCGTCCTGTATTATCGGAGAGCCAGACATGCCCTGAACAATTCCACCTGTTTTTTCAAGTAGTTTTTTGTCTGTTACTCTTATTATCATACTCTTAATATCCGGTTCTTTCTGAGGATTGATTCTTTCTATTTCAATTTCAAATCTCTCAATATTATCACCTTCAATTGTTGTAAGAATATATGCTTTTCCTTCGTAAATCTCATCCTGTGATGCTATAGAAACAGGACTCGCATATTCGGGATTTTCAATTTTTTCATAAACACTTCCGAATATACCGAACTCACTATTGATCTTCAGTTCACCAATCGGATCTTCTGATTCGTAGAATATTCCATGTATTTCACCCGGTTTCCCGAATTTTCCTTCTTTAACTGACTCTACTTTTGAATCCAGCAATTCACCATCATTGATATCAAGAACTACTCCTGTATCAGCGTCAATAATACCGTGTCCTAGTGCTCCGAAAGTTTTGTTTTCAGGATCGTAATATGTTAATGTGCCGATACCAGCAGTCTTATCTTTAATCCACACACCTAATTTATATAGTTCATCTTCCTTTGCGATAACAGGAACGAGTTCAATCATCATAATTTTGTCTTTTCTCTGTATCTTAAGATTCAGGTCTCCCTTGATTTCATTAACAATCTTCTGAACCTCGGTTGCTTTATACACTTTTGTTCCGTTTACTTCAATTATCGTATCTCCTATTTCAAGCCCTGCTTTCTTACCCGGATTTACCGTAGTACCATCAATCGTAATTATATCTTCAAGCCCTACAATCAGGACTCCTTTGACATCCATTCTTACACCGATACTATGTCCACCCGGTATAAGTGTTTTCTCTGATATGTTGTCTGAAGAGGCCATCCTTGTATTAGTATCATCTTGCTTTAAAGTAAACATGCAGATAGTTGTAATTGCAAGAATTACAATTAAGAATAGTATAATCATTCTTCTTGCATACATTGAGATCATAATAATCCTCCTAACTTTCAAAATCCTGGAGAATTTCGTCAAGAGCTTCTTCATTTTCAAGTTTCAGACCTTCCCTGAAAACATTCTGGTCTTCAGTTGAAATCAGATTAAACGGTATGTCAGTAACCTTTACAAGTCTGCTTCCCGTTTCATCAAAATATAAAAGCTCTATTCGTCCTCCAGATTCCTTAAGAAGATAATATGATTCAAACTCATTAGAAACAACAACATCATCACGACTGTCTTCATCGCTTTGTGACAACATATTTCTTTCATCATCATTATCACTATCACTATTTTCAATATTTGCAATAATGTTTTCGTTATCAGCATCGGGCTCTTTATCCGGAATAAGCATACTCATACCGAATACAAACACTGCTAATATGACAATATAGAATATTCTATTACTTAAAAAACTTTTCTTTTTATTTGAAAATAAATAATCTCTTCCCATAATTACCACCTCGTAACTATTATGAACAGAAGAGATTAATTTCATACTATACACAGATTTTTGATTTGAATTTATTAAGAGTTTTCTCACCGATACCGCTGATATTCAAAAGATCTGTCACATCTTTGAAAGAACCATACTGATTGCGGTAATCTATGATTTTTTCGGCAGTAGATGGCCCGACACCATTCAGTGTCTGAAGCTGATCAGAAGAAGCAGTGTTAATATTTATTAAAGTGTTTTCAGATGTCGAAACATTAGTCGTTACTTTATTAGTAATAATCCCTCCCGCTTTTTTGTCTTTCTGAACTTCGACAACTGTCGGAATAAATATCTTATCTCCGTCGTGTAGTTCAGCTGCAAGATTAACATTCATGGTGTCAGCATTTGATTTTAAGCCACCTGCAAGCGCAATAGCCTGAAATACTCTGCTACCTTCTTCAATCTGTATAACACCGGGAGTTACTACTGCACCTGCTACATCTATATACATAAGCTTCGGAGTATCTTCAATTACTTCGTTCTTATCCTGAATAGAATCAATTACTTCATTACCTATATCAACACCTTCAGTACTTGTTACCTTTTCAAAATCAGTATTATCTTCACTAATTATTGTTATATTGTTTCTTTCACCTGAAAACAGAAAAATAAGACATAAAATAATTAAAAATATTAAAACCAGACTATATTTGATAAATAATTCTTTATTATACTTCCAGTTGTATGTTAAAGCTTCTGATGTTCTTACTTTAATCAAATCAAGTTTTTCTTTTATTGACATTACAATACCACCCTTCTTCCTTTATTTTACATATTATGGTATATATTGTCAATAATTAAATAAAATAAAAGGCACTACTGTGCCTCTTATTATTATTCAGGTTTTGTATAAATGATTTTCTTTCTTGTATAGTCAATTTCAACTGGATCGACATCAAATCCAGCAAACTTGACAAATGTTGAAATAAGAAGTTCAGGTGATAATGTTTCCTGACTACCCTGAGCAATAGTAGTTTCTATAATAATATTATTGTCAACTACATTCACTACCATATCTTTGATTAAAGGTCTTATATCAATATCAAGAATCTTTCCTGTTTTTCTCTGGAGTTTCTGAGTATTGATTGCGCTCTGAGCCATGAAATCAGTACCGATTTTGTTATAATCTCTCTTATCACAATCGTTTACAGGAATTGTAATAATAAACTCTGCTGCATTTACCATTGAGCCTGCTGTCTTCTTTGATTCAAACACGCTTACACCCACCACTGAAAGTCCTTCAGGCATGATTTCGTTAACTTTAGCCTTTATTTCTTCAGTATCATAAGGTATAGCAGTTTCGATTTCAAGAAGCTCTTCGAGGCCGGTATATCCAAGTGAAAGAGGAAGCGCAAAACTCATCTTCGGATGAGGATTGAATCCCTGTGAATAAGCAAGTTTAATACCTGATCTTCTGAATATTCTCTGGAAAAATCTCTGCATGTCAAGGTGTGATGTGTATTTGATATAACCTTTCTTCTCGAATGTTAAAAGATATTTATTCATTTGCAAACACACCTCCAAACGGACAATCAGTGAGTCTGTTTATACCGCAGCCTTCACAACCGTGTCTGCAGTCTTTTGTCACCTGTTCAGCATAAGCTTTCTTACATTCTCTTATAAGGAATTCCTTAGTTACGCCTTCATCGATAATATCCCAAGGGAGAACTTCATCAAAAGATCTTCTTCTTTCTGTATAGAACTTAAGATCAATATTTGCGTTTTCAAGGGCCTGATTCCATTTCTGAGCGTCGAAATACTCAGTCCATGCATCGAACTTGCATCCGAGCTTAAAAGCCTCTAAAATAGCCTTTCCTGTCTTTCTGTCGCCACGTGCAAAGAGAGCTTCGAGAAGTGATGTTTCAGTTTCATGGTAATTGAAATAAATACCGTTTCTCTTCATCTTATCTTTAAGATAAACGTGTTTCTTCTGAAGACTTTCCCTTGTATCCTGAGGTTCCCACTGGAAAGGAGTATGTGGCTTCGGAATGAAATTCGCACAACTTACATTTACTTTGAAACGTCCGCCTTTACGTCCGTTGATTTCATAATTTGTATCCATAATCTTATGAGTAAGATTAGCAATACCATCAAGGTCTTCGTAAGTCTCTGTTGGAAGTCCCATCATGAAATAAAGCTTAACAGTGCTCCATCCAAGCTGAATTGCCTGACGTGTCGCTCCGAGAATATCATCTTCAGTGATACCCTTGTTGATTACGTCTCTTAATCTCTGAGTGCCGGCTTCAGCAGCAAATGTAATGCCTGCACGTCTTCCTTCATTAAGCTCTTCCATTACACGGAAAGCGAGATTATCCATTCTGAGTGATGGAAGTGATATTCTGTAATTGTCTCTCTTACATTTGTCGAGAAGGCTGTTGATAAGTGGCTCAAATTCCGAATAATCACTTGTCGAAAGTGAAAGAAGTGATACTTCATCGTAACCAGCGTAATTAAGCTGACCGTAAATCTGTTTTTCGATTGTTTCAGCAGTTCTTTCTCTTACAGGTCTGTAAATCATGCCTGCCTGACAGAAACGACAACCGCGTGTACATCCTCTCATAGTTTCCACTACAGCTCTGTCGTGAACTACTTCAATAAGAGGTACAAGTACTTCTGTAGGATAATCTGCATGGTCAAGATCGCTGATAATGCATCTCTGTACAGTATCAGGTGCCCCTTCGTAATTCTTTGTATACTTCTTTACAGTACCATCTTCGTTATACTCAACATCATAGAACTTAGGTACATAAATACCAGTAATGCTGCAGATTGACTTTAAATAATCGTCTTTTGTTCCGCCGGCCTTTTTGTTTTCAGCATACTTTTTGCATACAAGCGGAAGAAGTTCTTCTCCATCTCCAACCATGAAAAAGTCTATGAAATCTGCAAGAGGTTCCGGATTACATGCACAAGGTCCGCCTGCGCATACAATCGGATACTCTTCTCCTCTTTCTGATGAAAGAATAGGAATACCGCCCAAATCCAGCATATTAAGTATATTGGTAAATGACATTTCATACTGGAGTGTAAATCCAATCATGTCCATTTCACCAATCGGAGTTTTTGTTTCAAGCGTGAAGAGCGGAATATTCTTTTCGCGCATCAGATTTTCCATATCAATTCCGGGAGCGAAAACACGCTCACATGAAAGTCGTTCCTCCTTGTTTACGACATAATATAAGATCTGGAGTCCCATAAAAGACATCCCGATTTCATATGAATCTGGAAACGCAAAAGCGAAGCGACAGTCTACCGCTTCTTTATCCTTTACAACTTCACCTATTTCGCGCCCAATATATCTTGCGGGCTTTTCTACTGATTTAAGTAGTTTATCGAGTTCTTTTGTAATATCCATGCTTCAATTTTATCACAAGAATGTCTGTTAATCAAAATAATTCAGGCTGTATATAAAATTCTTTTCAGGATTTCTTTCATATAGTCCTATTGTTTCACCTTGTTTTACGTTTTTGTTTAACGTGCAGTTAACTTCTTTTAGATTTCCGTATATTGTTTCGGCTTCATTTCCGTGTCT
Source organism: Clostridiales bacterium (assembly GCA_015058155.1). GTDB lineage: Bacteria > Bacillota > Clostridia > Peptostreptococcales > Anaerovoracaceae > QAKD01. The sequence goes on from SVCW01000016.1 coordinate 16,368, forward strand.
GATGACTATGTATTTTCCTATATCACTGTTATTTCCGATTTCACTAACTACACCACCTGCTGCTGCATGTACTGTTGTACTGTCTCCTTCAAAATATTCATCAACCGGAAATATATACTTAGATTCTGCTATGATTTTCTCGTGTAAAGTAGCAACACTACCCGGTATATTTGTAACATCAGATATAATATTCTTTCCCATAGTTTCAATATCAGTAATTGTAAAATCATCCTTCATACAGGAAGTAATATTCAAACTGACCTCTTTTATAACTTTTACATTCGAGCTGCTTCCCGATACCAAGATTAACGCAATAACAGCGGTAACAATTGTCTTTATTAATCCTTTTTTCAAAACACCACCTCTTTCCCACAAAAAGTATATATTCAAACAAAAATATTATTATTCTATTTACTTATATACGTTGACTGTCATATCAATTAATGGTATAGTAAAGTAGATATTTAACAAGTCATATACAATATTTTGTGGTGTTTATTTGGAGGTGAACGTTTTGAATTACGCAGAAATGCTGGATTCTATAATTGTAAAGAGTAATCTGTCACTCAGGCAGATTGCAAAGAGATGTGCTGAACTTGATTTAAGTATTACACCGTCATACATCTCACAGCTTAAAAACGGAAAATTACCGCCTCCAACACCTGAAGTATCCATGATACTCGCAAAGGCTTGTAATTCAAATGAAGAATCAAAGCTTATCTTCCAGGGCTATATGGAAAAAGCTCCTGAAGTTATCAAACAGTACATGCTCGCTTCTTCAGAACTTAACAAAGTTATGCTTGAGGCTCTTTACAAATCAGAAAACAATGGTCATATGGCAGACGAAGCTAAGGAATATTTAAAGAAGCTCGACGTTTTATCGACTATAGAAATGTCTTCTCAGTACATAAAAGACGGACAGATTAATCTTTCGCCTGATCTTGCCAAAAAGATTACTCTTGAATCAGGTGGAGTTACTGAAGATAAAAATATGCTTTCACTCTTCCTTAGTGAACCTGGAATGTCTCCAACTATTCCAGTACACTCATTTATCCACATAATGCCTACAAGAACTGATTTGTTAAAGCCAAGAGATATAATTGCCTTTTATCCATTCGGCAAGAAACAGGCAATTTTAAGAAGAGTATATTTTGAAAGAGGAAAAATACTTCTTCTTCCTGATGATAAAGTCAGTGAAATTTTCATGATAGAAAGTTTTGATGAAATTAATTATCTCGGAAAAGTTGTATCATACAGAATCGACTTATAAAAAGATCCCTGGGAAAAATTCCCAGGGATTCACTTTTACCATTCATTCCAGTATTCGAGTTCGTAGTCAGCGATTCTGATAATATCGCCTTCATCAAGACCCATTTCAATAAGTTCGTCAAGAGCACCGCTCTTTTCAATATATTTATATAAATATCTTAATGAACCCATATCATTGAAGTTTGTTGAATTAAATATCTTGAGAAGCTGTTTTCCTTCAAGAACGAATACATCTCCGTCCATCTTGGCATAAACTGTCTTGTAGTCCGGATCATAATTGTCACGTTCGAAATCGAAGAGTTCGTACTTTTCTTCTTCAGGTTCTTCTGCAATTCTGTCAAGCATGTTTGCAGCTTCACCGAGAAGTTCTCTAACACCTTCATTAATAGGTGCTGAAATAGGAAATACCTTATAACCCTTTTCTTCTACATGAGCTTTAAACTTAAGATAGCTTTCATCATCAAGATCAATCATATCAATCTTGTTTGCTGCTACGATCTGTGGCTTTTTTGTAAGTCTTTCATCATAAAGAGCAAGTTCATTATTGATCTTATCAAAGTCTTCTATCGGATCTCTTCCTTCGCTTCCTGATACATCAACAACGTGTATGAGGAGCTTTGTTCTTTCAATATGCTTAAGGAAGAAATGACCGAGTCCTGCACCTTCGTGAGCTCCTTCAATAATTCCGGCAATGTCAGCCATAACAAAACCATTATCGAAAATATCTACAACACCGAGGTTTGGTGTAATTGTTGTGAAATGATAATTAGCGATTTTGGGATTTGCTTTTGTAGAAACTGAAAGAAGTGTTGATTTTCCAACGTTAGGGAAACCGACAAGTCCGACATCAGCGATAAGCTTCATCTCAAGAATAACATTTCTTTCCTTGGCAAAACCACCTGCTTCAGCAAAGTTTGGTGCCTGACGAACTGAATTCTTGAAGTTTACGTTACCTTTTCCGCCTCTTCCACCTTTTGCAGCTACAAAACTGTCACCGTGTTTAACAAGGTCTTTCATAAGATGACCTGTTTCTTCGTCTATGATAAGAGTGCCGGCAGGAACTTTTATGATGAGATCCTGACCATTCTTACCGAAACGTTTCTTTTTCATTCCGTCCTGGCCATTCTCTGCTTCATATTTTCTCTTATATCTGAAGTCCATAAGAGTACGCATACCTTCGTCAGCAATAAAGATTACGTCTCCGCCTTTACCACCATCACCACCGTCAGGTCCGCCTTCCGGTACAAAAGGTTCACGTCTGAATGAAACACAACCGTTTCCGCCTTTACCACTCTTTATTGTAATTTTGGCTCTGTCAACAAACATTTTAATATCTCCTCTCGGATATTATGTACAGTAAACCGTGAAATATCTATTAGTACAAAAAAGCCCCTATATTAATTATAGGGGCCAAGCATTTCGATTAAGCTTCCTTAGGGTAAACACTAACCTGCTTTCTTGTCTTGTCGTATCTTTCGAACTTAACTGTTCCGTCGATAGTTGCAAATAAAGTGTCGTCTCCACCCTTACCTACGTTGTTACCAGGATGGAACTTAGTTCCTCTCTGTCTTACGAGAATGCTTCCTGCGCTTACGAACTGACCGTCACCAGTCTTAACGCCTAAACGTTTACTTTCGGAATCACGACCGTTCTTTGAGCTTCCTACACCCTTCTTTGATGCCATACCAGTGCACCTCCTTATCTAATCAATCTTAAATAAATTTGAAATTTCTTACTTTAATGCTGCTTCGATAGCTTCGATGATAACTGGCTTTGTTGCCTTTTCATCGATTGCAATATTGTTTTCCTTAGCAAAAGCAATGAGTTCATCCTTCTTCATTGACTTGATTGAAGGAGCCTTTGCTGGCTTTTCTTCAACTGCTGGAGCTGCTTCTACTGCTGCTTCCTTCTTTGCAGGAGCCTTATCTTCACCGATACCAGTGATTTCTACCATTGTGTATGGCTGTCTGTGTCCCTGCTTCTTTCTGTAGTCCTTCTTTGACTTGTACTTGTAAATGATAACCTTCTTACCCTTACCATTTTCAACTACGTTTGCGAAAACCTTTGCTCCATCTACGTAAGGAGCTCCGATTTTGATTTCAGCGCCTTCGCCAAGTACGAGAACCTTATCAAATTCAACCTTATCTCCAGCTTCAACTACGAGCTTTTCAATTGTGATAACGTCGCCTTCCTGTACTCTGTACTGCTTGCCGCCTGTTTCAATTACTGCGTACATTTTATATTTTCCTCCTCTAACCAGTCTCGCCATCAACGGGTGGCTTTATTGCACTTCAAAAAACCCGGTCTGAGCGGCTCAACATTAGTATGATACTATAAAAAACGAATCTTGTCAAACGTTTATTTTTCAAGATTCGTTAATTTTTTTAGCTATTGTATTATACAGTAAAAACTATTCAATTACAACCCCATCTTCATCAACAAGGAGTTCCTGTTCTGAATTTACTTCTACTTTTTTTAATGTATCAAGTACAAGCCCTTCAACCTTATCCATAATTTCAGGATGTGTTGAAAGGAATTCCTTAACGTTTTCTCTACCCTGACCAATTCTTTCACCGTCAAAGCTGTACCATGATCCTGCCTTGTCGATAATCTTTTCTTCTACTGCGCAGTCAAGTAAATCTCCAACCTTTGAAATGCCCTTGCCATACATAATGTCAAATTCACACTGTTTGAAAGGAGGTGCTACTTTGTTCTTAACGATCTTTACTCTTGTTCTGTTTCCGAGTACTGTATCACCTGATTTGATTGATTCAACTCTTCTTACATCAATTCTCATTGTTGAATAGAACTTAAGAGCACGACCGCCTGTAGTAACTTCTGGATTACCGTAAATAACTCCGACTTTTTCTCTTAACTGGTTGATAAATACTACAGCTGTATTTGATTTGTTAATTGCACCTGCGAGCTTTCTTAAAGCCTGAGACATAAGTCTTGCCTGAAGTCCCACGTGGCTGTCACCCATTTCTCCCTGGATTTCTGCCTTTGGTACAAGAGCAGCTACTGAGTCAATGATTACAACATCAAGAGCACCTGATCTTACAAGAAGTTCACAGATTTCAAGTGCCTGTTCTCCTGTATCAGGCTGTGAAACGAGAAGTTCATCAACATTTACTCCAAGGTTTCTTGCATATTCAGGGTCAAGAGCATGTTCTGCATCTATGAATGCTGCCTTACCTCCAGCTTTCTGAGCTTCAGCAACAATATGTAATGTAAGTGTAGTCTTACCTGAAGATTCAGGTCCGAAGATTTCAATAATTCTTCCCTTTGGAACTCCACCGATACCTGTTGCAATATCAAGGCTGATTGAACCTGTAGAAATTGCTTCTATATTTAACATGGCTTTATCATCGCCAAGTTTCATAATCGCACCCTTACCAAACTGCTTCTCAATCTGCATCATAGCAGCTTCCAAAGCTTTATCTCTATCTGTTTTATTAATACTCACGAATACACCTCCGTCAAAGTGAACATTTGTTCTTTTCTACATATTACCCTATTCTTTTACCTACGTCAAGCAAAAAAATGAACAAATACATATAATTTTGTGCAAAATAATTTTACCATTATTTTACATTTATATCAAGCATATTTATAATCAGATTTCATTTATAACAATACAAATCTCTCTAATAATAGCTATAATATAAAAGGCAACTATTCCTGGGCTAAATGTCACAAATATCATTTAGCGACGGAATAGTTGCCTTTTTTAAATTATTATTGATTACTTAATGAGTTCCTTGTCGTCAAGAATTCTGTTTACATTAAGAAGCATTCTGTGTGAAGCAAACTTTCTGTTGTAGTTTCTTCCATAATCTTTTCTTCTCATTTCAATTGTCTTTACAACTCTGCTTCCGTCTCCTCCGCTTATAGCTGAATTGTAGTTAAAACCGAAACATACCATTCCTACAGGTTTTTCATCTGAACCACCATCAGGTCCTGCAATACCTGTTACTGATACGCAGATATCAGCACCACTCTTGTTGTAAAGGCCTGTAGCCATTTCTTCTGCAGTCTGTACGCTTACAGCCCCATACTTTTCAAGAGTTTCAGGCTTTACGCCAAGTTCCTGAACCTTCGATTCGTTACTGTAAGTTACAAAAGCTCTCTGAAGAGCCTGTGAAATTCCAGGTACTTCAGCAAGTGTTGAAGCAAAAAGACCTGCTGTGCAGCTTTCAGCTGACGCTATAGTAAGATTTCTATCAATAAGCTTCTTTGCTACTACATCAACAAGTTCTTCATCGTCAGTACTGTAAACGTATTCTTTCATTCTTTCTGCAAGAACGTCTACCATTTCGTCTACTGCAGCCTTTGCTTCTTCGAGAGTCTTTCTCTTTGATGCAACTCTTATCTGCGTTCCTGTATCTTTTGCATAAGGTGCAATTGTCGGATCTGTCTGCTGTTCAATCAGATCAAGAACCATCATTTCAATATCTGATTCTCCGATGCCTGATGTTCTGATTGTTCTGTAATGAATTACACTATCCTGCATCTTTTCGAGAAGAGGCTTAACTTCATTTTCGAACATTCTTGTCATTTCTCTAGGTGGTCCGGGCATTGATATAACCATTTTGCCATTGTTTTCAAGTGCAAAACCCGGAGCTGTTCCTATCGGATTCTTAAGAATTGTCGCTCTTGAAGGGAACCATGCCTGCTTAATGTTATTTGAAGGCATTTCTCTGTCACCTTTCCACTGTGACTTTAAATATGCAAGTTCTTCAGCATTTTCTACAAGCACATCTCCCATAGCTTCACAGATTGTTTCTTTAGTGAGATCATCCTGAGTTGGTCCGAGCCCCCCTGTAGTAAGAATAAGATCACAATCATGGAAGATATATTCAATCATTTCCTTAAGTCTTGAAGTATTATCACCTACTGTATAGTGATACATTACGTCAAAACCAAGAAGATTGAGCTGCTGTGATAAATAAACAGTATTTGTATTTACAATCTGTCCGAATAATATTTCAGTACCAACTGATAATATCGCTGTTTTCATTGTTAGTCCTCTTTTCGTATTAAAATAATAATCTGGTTACATTGAGAATACACTCTTGTTTTTCCATACGTATTCAACACCTGAATAAATAGTCATAACCATTGATGCCCAGAAGAAACCCTGTGCAATATATACAACTATGAAGTGAATATCACCGAGAATAAGAAGCGGTACGGCTACCATCTGAAGAACAGTCTTGATTTTTCCGCTCATAGCTGCTGCAATTACGATACCTTCCGATGCGGCAACCGTTCTCATTCCTGCTACAGTAAATTCTCTTGCTAGTATCACAATAAGTGCCCATCCCGGAATTGTCATGTTTTCAACCATGATGCAGAATGCAGAATATACGAGTATCTTGTCTGCAAGAGGGTCCATGATCTTACCGAAGTTTGTCACAAGATTGTTTTTTCTTGCAATTTTTCCATCAAGCCAGTCAGTTGCTGAAGCCAGGATGAAAATAATTGTTGCTGTTACATTAAAGCCCATGATGTAAAGTACTACAAAGAATGGAACAGCTATCATTCTTCCTACTGTCAGTTTATTAGGTAAATTCATTATTTTTCTCCTTATTAATCCCTTTAAATCTCTTCCCCTACAAGATCATAATCAAATGCATCTATGATCTTTACGTTTACAAAATCACCCGGTTTGAGAATATTTTTTGATGTGAAAAGCACAGAATTATCAATTTCAGGTGCATCATATCTGCTTCTTCCGTAATAACTACCGTCTTCATCAATTCCTTCTACGAAAACTTCCTGAACAGAACCAATCTTTTCATTGTTCTTTTCAAGTGAAATTTCGTTCTGGATTCTCATTATATTGTCACGACGCTTTTCTTTTACGTCCTGGCGAACATGTCCCTTGATTTTATCAGCCGGTGTTCCTTCTTCTCTTGAATAAGCAAAAACACCAAGTCTTTCAAACTTTGTATCAAGTACAAAGTCGTAAAGATCTTCGAATTCCTCTTTTCTTTCCCATGGGAAACCAGTAATCAAAGTTGTTCTGATATGAATATCAGGTACTGCTTTTCTTAATCTCTCAATAGTTGACATAATGCTGGCTTTTGTTGACCTTCTGTTCATCATCTTGAGAATCTTATCTGATGAGTGCTGAATAGGAATATCGATATAATTACATATCTTTTCTTCTTCGGCTATAGTAGTTATGAGCTCATCTGTGATCCATTCTTCATAACAGTACATAAGTCTTATCCATCTGATTCCCTCTACCTTGCATAACTTTCTTAAAAGCTCAGCAAGTTTGAGTTCCCCATAAAGATCCATGCCGTAATATGTTGTATCCTGCGCAATAACCACGAGTTCTTTTGTCCCTGAAGCTGCAAGCATTTCTGCTTCCTTTATGATATCCTCCATCTTCTTGCTTCTGTATTTGCCTCTGATATATGGAATTGCACAATATGTACAAATATTGTTACAGCCTTCCGCAATCTTTACAGTTGAAGTGTATGAATTGTCTGCAATTCTTCTCTTTTCAGGCTTGTAAAAATCGCAGTAATCAGGTCTGAAAGACATGCTCTGCTTACCTTTTACAGCATTATCAAGAAGTTCAGGCAGATTATCGTAGTCATTTACACCAACGAAAATATCAGCTTCAGGAATTTCTTTTGCAAGTTCATCCTGATATCGCTCTGAAAGACATCCTGCAACTATGAGTAACTTGTCTTCACCGCAAATTTCAGCATAATCAAAAATATGCTCGATTGATTCAACTTTGGCGTCATTGATGAAACCGCACGTATTTACCATGATTGCATCTGCTTCATCAGGATTATCAATCACAATATGACCTGCTTCTTCAAGTATTCCTCTTGCAAATTCCGAGTCATTGAAGTTTTTCGGACATCCGAGTGTTTCAATAAAAACTTTCATTATAATTCTTCCTCAAAATCTTCGTTATTAGTTAGTTCACCCTGAAGGGCATAAAGTTCTGTTTCTGTCATAAGCACCTGTCTTGGTCTTGAACCATCCGGTGGTCCTATAATACCTCGTGCTTCAAGCATATCGATGATTCTTGCGGCACGATTATAACCGATTCTGAATCTTCTCTGAAGCATTGAAGCAGAAGCCTGTCCGCTTGTCACAACAAGCTCAATTACTTCAGGAAGTAATTCGTCACCATCATCATCTAATCCCGAAGGAGCGCCTGATGCAGTGTTTTCGATTCTGTTTATAACGTCACTTGCGTACTCTGCTGTACCTCCCTGAGCCTTCACAAAGTCGATTACAGCATTTATTTCATCGTTTGATACAAATACACCCTGAACTCTTCTTCTGTCTTCACCATTCGGAGCATAAAGCATATCTCCCTTACCGGCAAGCTTTTCAGCTCCTGCCCCGTCGAGAATTGTTCTTGAGTCAATCTGTGAAGCAACTTTGAATGCTATTCTTGATGGAATATTTGATTTTATGAGTCCTGTTACAACATCAACTGAAGGTCTCTGAGTAGCTACTATCAGATGCATTCCTGCAGCTCTTGCCATCTGTGCAAGTCTTGTAATTGATTCTTCAACCTGTGACGGTGCTGACATCATAAGGTCAGCAAGTTCATCGATGATGATTACAATCTGAGGCATCATGCCTTCAGGCTGTTCAAGCTTCTGCATAACATCATTGTAACTCTTTAAGTCCCTGACGTTTGCATCAGCAAATTTATTGTATCTCTCTGTCATTTCAGCAACAGCCCAGTTAAGTGCAGCTGCAGCCTTTTCAGGCTTTGTAACTACAGGAATGAGAAGATGCGGAATACCATTATAATTTCCAAGTTCAACTGCCTTAGGGTCGATAAGAACAAGCTTAACATCTTCAGGCTTTGCCTTATATAAGATACTTAAGATAATACTGTTGATACATACTGACTTACCTGAACCTGTAGATCCTGCTACAAGTAAGTGCGGCATTTCTTTAATATCACCAACTATGTCATTACCGTAAATATCACGGCCAAGTGCAAAGCTGATTTTTGATGATGAATTCTTGAATACCTGGGATCCGAGAACTTCTCTCAAAGTAACCATGCTTCTTGTATCATTTTCAATTTCGATACCCACAGCTGCCTTACCAGGAATCGGTGCTTCGATACGAATATTCTTAGCTTCAAGATTAAGAGCAATATCATCCGCAAGCTTTACAATACTTGAAACCTTGACTCCAAGTGCAGGCTGTACTTCATACTGTGTAACTGAAGGACCCTGTGTAACATTGATTACTCTTGCATCAACATTGAAACTCCTCAAAGTTTCTTCAAGCTTTATAGCCTTATCTCTTAATGCTGAGCTGCTTGCTCCCTGTTTTGATGAAGGTGCTGGTTTGTTTAAAAGCGTAATCGGTGGAAACTCATAAGGCTTTACTCTCGGCTCAGTACTGAGATTAAGTTCTTCCTGTGTAAGCATCGCTTCACGAGCTTCCTTCTTGGTGAGACGCTGTTCAGTATCGTATGCAGCATGTCCCTGAGTTTCAGCTGCCTTTGCTGCAACCTTCATCGGATCTGCCTTAACAGGATTTAATCCTGATTTGAATACAACTTCACTTTCTTTTTCTATTGTAAGATTCTCTTCTGATTCTTCAAAGTTAAGACCGAGTCCTGTGTTTACAACATCTCCGTCAAGACCAAAACCTGAAGGAACAGGAGTACTTTCATCGAGTCCGTATTTGATTTCTGAGCCAGATTCAATTTCTCTTGAACCGAAAAGATCTTCATCCTTCATGAGGTTCATGATGTTTTTCTGACCTTCACTCATTTTTCCCGGGATATAAGTCGATTCATGAGTATCTTCTTCATATTTAGGTATATTGATTCTGATATCTTCTCTTCTGTAATCTTCCTTAATCTTTACAGCTTTTACTTCTTCAGGAACAGGTTTGGCAAGTTCTGAAGCCTTTATTCTCGCTGCTTCAACTTTTGCAGCCGCTTCCTTTTCCTTCGAAAGACGTTCTGCTTCTTCAGCCGCAAGTCTCTGCGCTTCCTCGTATGCTTCCATACGTTCAACCTGTCTCTCATGACGCTTAATCTTCATCTTTTCAAGGAATTGCGATACAGGTGTATTGAGAATCACAAGAAGAAGAATAATTATTACGACTATAGTGAAAAGGTAAAGCCCAGGCCTTCCGATTGCCTTGACAATAAGCGTTCCGAGAAGCATTCCTACAAAACCGCCGTTAAGCTTTTCAACGCCGAGATCAAAGACACTTATAAGATACTGCGGTGAAAAACTGAAGCTTTCTGTATCAATGAAACGTGCTGAATTAAGAAGCACAATCATAAGGTAAAGTGTAAGAATGAGGAAAGCTGATTTACCTGTTACATGAGCTGCTTTGTTAAGCAGTAAAAGAAGTCCGTATACAATGAGATAGTACGGAAGAATTATTGCCATAAAACCAAAACATCCGAGGAAAAATTCATGCAGTATTGCACCGAATGCACCGGCTGCCTCAGTCTGAAGCGCAATTATAAGAAATGCGCCGACAGCAATAAGAATAATCGCCCATATTTCATCTCTTACTCTGCTTCCAATTTTAGGTTTCATATCAGCTGATGTTTTAGCAGTACTCTTCCTGGAAGAAGATTTTGTGCTTGATTTGCTGTTTTTCGTACTGCTTTTTGAAGACGTAGTCTTTCCGGAACTCGTCTTACTTTTTGAAGTAGTCTTAGTAGTACTGCTTGTCTTATTTTTTGATCCGGGCGGTCTTCCCGGTTTTCTCTTTTCTTCTGCCATTTAAAACACCTTTCGAAAATATTATAACGAGTTATGCTCCGAATACTGCGTATAGAATAACTGCGATTCCTACGATCCATGTATAATACGAGAAATAATAAAGTTTCTTACCTGTAACGAGTTTAATCATAGCTTTTATTGCTACAAGACCTGAAATAGCACTTACAATAACGCCTGCAAGTATAGGCATCATCATTGCCATATCAACTCCTTCGCTAAGCATATCCGGAACTTCAAGTACCGCCGAACCGAGAATTGAAGGAATTGAAATAAGGAAAGCAAACTTTACAGCGAATTCTCTGTTCAGTCCCGTTGAAAGTCCCCCTACGAGAGTTGAGCCTGATCTTGAAACTCCGGGTGCGATAGCAACTCCCTGCATCATTCCTACGATAAAAGCATCTCTGAACTTCATTTCTTTAACGGTCTTTCTGCCTGCTCCGAGTTTCTCGGCAAGTATAAGAATAGTACCTGTAAAAAGTAATCCGATACCGATTGAAATAAGTGATGAATACATCGATGTGAAAAGGTCGTTACCGAGAATTCCTATAATACCTGTTGGTATTGTTGCAACAATTATCATAAAACCTAATCTTCTTGTAGGGTTTGCATTTACTCTTAACCCCTTACCTGTAAAGACATCCTTGAATGTTGCTCCAAGTTCTTTTATGAGAGCCCAGATATCTTCCCAGTATACTATAAATACAGAAACAAGTGTCCCGAGGTGAAGAAGAACGGCAAATGTTACAACATCATCTCCCTTAATCCCGAAAAAGTACTGCAATAAAGCAAGATGTCCCGAGCTTGAAATTGGTAAAAACTCAGCGAGACCCTGCACCAGTCCTAATATAATCGCTTCAAAAAACGTCAATTTAAATTCCCCCTTATAATTACTCGCAAAAATTCATCATATAGTATACCACAAATGATGAAAATATGGAATAAATTATGTATTATTTACACATAAAAAGCACCGCATCTTACGACACGGTGCCTGTATATTCGCATACCTTATTTTGCTTCAATATAGCCGAGTTCAACGAGACATTCAGCTGAGAGAACAGCTCCGCCTGCAGCACCTCTGACAGTGTTATGTGAAAGGCCTACAAACTTGAAGTCATAAACGCCTGTATCATCCTTTCTGATTCTGCCGCATGTTACTCCCATTCCATCATAAATATCTACATCTGCCTTAACCTGTGGTCTGTTGTCTTCTTCCATGTAAGTAATAAACTGAGCCGGTGCACTTGGAAGATTTCTTTCCTGTGGGAATCCCTTGAATTCCTTGACTTTAGTGATAAGATCCTCAACAGTCGGCTGTTTCTTGAATTTAACGAATACAGCAGCTGTATGTCCGTTTAAAACAGGAACTCTGATGCACTGACATGAGATAACAGGTGATGTTGCAGGTACAATAACGCCGTTTTCAACCTTACCCCAGATTCTTAATGGTTCCTTTTCGCTCTTTTCTTCTTCGCCGCCAATATACGGAATAATGTTTTCGACCATTTCAGGCCAGTCTTCAAAAGTCTTTCCGGCGCCTGAAATTGCCTGGTAAGTTGTTGCAACTACTTCATAAGGTTCATATTCAGCCCATGCTGTAAGCATAGGAACATAGCTCTGAATTGAGCAGTTTGGTTTAACAGCAATAAAGCCCTTCTGAGTTCCGAGTCTCTTCTTCTGACTTTCAATAACATCATAATGATGAGTGTTAACTTCCGGCATAATCATTGGAACGTCAGGAGTCCATCTGTGTGCACTGTTATTTGAAACTACAGGTGTTTCAGTCTTTGCATATGCTTCTTCAATAGCTTTGATTTCGTCCTTTGTCATATCAACAGCACTGAAAACAAAATCAACAGTATCAGCAACTTTTTCAACTTCATTAACGTTCATTACAACTATATTCTTTACAGCTTCCGGCATTGGGGTGTCCATCTTCCAGCGTCCACCTACAGCTTCTTCATAGGTTTTCCCTGCACTTCTTTCACTTGCAGCAATTGTAACTACTTCAAACCATGGGTGATTTTCAAGGAGAGAGATAAATCTCTGTCCAACCATACCTGTTCCGCCTAAGATTCCAACTCTTAATTTTTTGTCCATAATTCTTGCGAGGCTCAGGCCTCTACCTCCATTCTGCTAGATTAGCTGATAATTTATGTAATGATTCTATAATACTATCATACAACTTGTTGCTTTACAACAATTTTTATACTATTTTTTGTCAAAATTTATGAATTTCTGTGATTTATATTAAATTGTCTGCTCACACTTCAGATTTTTTATGAATAATATATAAAAAATTGATGGAGGGATATTATGAAAATTTTTTCCGGAGCAGCTACTGCTCTTGTAACTCCGTTCAGAAACGGCGAAATAGATTACGATTCACTTGGAAAACTTATTGACTGGCAGCTTGAAGAAGGAATAGACGCACTCGTTTCGTGCGGTACTACAGGTGAAGCTTCAACATTATCTTTTGATGAGCATGTAAAAGTTGTTGAATATACTGTAAACAGAGTTCACGGTAAAGTACCTGTAATTGCAGGTTCAGGAAGCAACAATACAAAGCATGCATTTGAACTATCAAAAGCCTGCGAAAATGCAGGGGCTGATGCTCTTCTTATAGTTACGCCATACTACAACAAATGTACAGATACAGGTCTTATCAGACATTATGAATATATTGCAGACAGAAGTGATATTCCTATTATTATGTATTCAGTACCAGGAAGGACTGGAGTAAACATATCTCCATATGTAGTTTCAGAACTTTATACACATGAAATGATTAAAGGAATCAAAGAAGCAAGCGGTAATATCTCGCAGGTTGTTGAACTCTCACAATACATTAATGACGACTTTTCAGTCTATTCCGGTAATGATGACATGGTAGTTCCTGTTCTTTCAATGGGTGGATCAGGCGTAATAACGACATCAGGAAACATAATACCTAAAGACATGAAAAACATGGTTTCAAACTATATTTCGGGTAATATTGAAACCGCAAAAGAATTACAGAATAAAGCAAAACCGCTGATAGATTCACTCTTCTCCGAAGTAAATCCTGTCCCTGTGAAAGCAGCTCTCAATATGATGGGACTTATCGAACGCGAATATCGTCTTCCACTTTGTGATCCTTCAAACAAAACTCTTTACAATTTACTTACCGAAATGCAGCGGTACGGAATACTGAAAGAAAGTATATGACAAAAAATAAAAAGCGCCCTTTCATAAGGGCGCTTATGTGTAGCTTCTTACGCTTCTGCTACTACTTCCTTGCCGTCGTAGTAATTGCAGTTAGGGCAAACTCTGTGCGGAAGCTTAGGCTCGTGGCACTGAGGACAAATTGATACTCCTGGTAAAGCCTTCTTCATGTTAGGAGCTCTTCTTGAATCTCTCTTAGCCTTTGAAGTTTTTCTCTTTGGAACTGCCATTATTACACCTCCTTCTTTTGCTCTTTCTATGTGTAAAAAATAATTTTTTCCAATACAACGTTCATATTATATATGAAACATCAAGGGTTTGTCAACAATTATTTTAACTTTCTTACGATATTATAAGTATCTCTTGCAATCATAAGTTCTTCGTTTGTAGGGATAAGAAGAACCTTAACCTTTGAATCGTCTCTTGAGATGATTGTTTCCTTACCTCTTACTCTGTTCTTAACGAGGTCGAGCTTGATTCCGAGGTTTCCGAGGTCGTTACAGATAACGTCTCTCATTGCGATACCGTTTTCACCGAGACCAGCTGTAAATACAATAGCGTCAACGCCGTTCATTTCAGCAATGTAAGCACCGATATAGAATCTTACCTTGTGTGCGAATACGTTGAGAGCGAGCTGTGCTCTTTCGTTTCCTTCTGCAGCTGCTTCTTCGATATCTCTGAAGTCACTTGATACGCCTGAAATACCGAGTACGCCTGACTTCTTGTTTAAGATGTCGTTTGCTTCACCCTGCTTGAGGTTTTCCTTTTCTCTGATATAAGTAACGATTGCTGGGTCGATATCTCCTGAACGAGTACCCATTACGAGACCTTCAAGTGGAGTGAATCCCATTGATGTATCGATACACTTACCTCTCTTGATAGCTGATACTGACGCACCATTTCCGAGGTGGCAAGTGATGAGCTTGAGGTCTTCGATATCAACGTTTAACATATCAGCTGCTCTTTCAGCAACGTATCTGTGTGATGTTCCGTGGAAACCGTATCTTCTGATTCCATGCTTCTGATAATATTCATAAGGAATAGCATAGATATATGATTCAGGAGGCATAGTCTGATGGAAAGCTGTATCGAATACGCCAACCATTGGAGTATTAGGCATAAGCTGTTCACAAGCATCGATACCAAGAAGATTTGGTGGGTTGTGAAGAGGTGCGAGATCGATACATTCTTCGAGTGCCTTCTTAACTTCTGGTGTAATAAGAACTGATGAAGCAAACTTTTCACCAGCA